>JAGYNC010000137.1 GCA_018400135.1 Victivallaceae bacterium | reverse complement strand
CGCCAAGTCTTCTTGACAAAGACCTTCTCATGGGAGGCACAGAGGAGCAAAGGTGGCGCGGCGGCGCGGGGAAAACGCCCCGGCGTTATGGATAGTCGCGGCGTAAGGCTACGCCTGCGACTACTTGGCGGTTGCGTTGGCTTGGAGTTTGGCGAGCAATCACGAGTAGTATGCGTTCTCCGAACGCATAAAACGAATTCTGTGAAGAAATGCTGATTGCGTTCGGAGAACGCAAGCTACTAAAATGCGGTTCCGTATGACGGAGAGCGATATACCGGCTACGAGTCGGTGGAGGCCCGTCCTCCGTGGCAGCCTTAAATTAGGTTCCGACAGAGCGGAACCCTCCGCCGCGCCAGAGGCGCGGAGATAGTACAGGCGAAGCCCGTGGAGGGACGGCCTCATTACCGTCAACTTGAAAAACTTGAATGTCCAATGATCAAGTAGGGCAATCGGTAAAACGATGACGGCGCCGAGAGCGGATGACGAGTAGAAAAAGGGTGGGTGGTTAGATCACGGATTCAGGACTGAGTTATTTTTCGTTGTCGTTGTCATTTTCCAGATTTTGCAAAATCATTTCCGCCGGAGTCAGGTATTTCTTGCGATTATTGCAAATTTTGCAACACGGTACAATGTTTCCCTTAGAACTTTTTCCACCTCTGGCAAGCGGCACCAGATGATCCATGGTTAATTCAGATGGGGGAAATGATTGGCCACAGAAATGACATCTTCCTTCGGCGATTTGCTGTTGCCACCAGCTAGTTTGACGCAATTCCCGCGCTTTGCGTTTTTCTTTTGCGATATGGCGTTCGTCTTTGTTTATGTCAATCCAGTCGTTCATAGGTGATTTTACCTGTTAGTTGTCAAAAGCTTCCCGGCTATTCGCAGTCCATCAACCGCCGCTGAAATAATTCCTCCGGCATATCCCGCGCTTTCTCCGGCCATATAGAGATTATCAATTGAAGTCGCCAGGGTATCGGGGTGTCGGATAAAACGAATAGGGCTGGAAACACCAGTTTCAACTCCTATCATCGTGCCGGTCGTGCTGAAACCCGGAAAAATTTTTTCGAAGTGACGCAGCGCGACGGCAATAGCTTCGGACAGGGGTTTTGGCAAGAGTTGATCAACTCTGGCAGAGCGCAGACCGAAACAATATCCGGTAGCGTTTTTTTGACGCAAACCCCTTTCTCCTCGGATGAACGCGGCAGCATCTTGTGCGGGAGCAACATAATCGCCACCGCCGAGTTTGAATGTTTGGCGTTCAAGTTCAGCCAGCCAGTGATAGGTTGCTGCCGGGTCAGTGAACTTTTCCGGGGGAACTGTTGCGATAATACAGGAGTTGGCAAATTTGCCATTTCTTGCGTAACAACTCATGCCATTGGTAGAAAGTCGGTCAACTCCTGTGGCGATGGGAACGATTTCTCCTCCGGGACACATGCAGAAAGTGCTGACTCCGGGCAGTCCCGCGCGTGTCGGGGCGCGGTGGGACAGATGGTATTCAGCAGCGTCAAGGAACGGTGGACGTATGTTGACGCGATACTGATTGCGGTCAATGAGTTGTTGTTCATGTTCAATGCGGCAACCTATCTGGAAACCTTTGAGCGCGAATTGTAATTGACGTTGCAACAAGTTGGTGGTTAATTCACGACCGCCAAGACCATGAGCGATAATTACGACCGGCGCCTCAAGTTTTTCGCCTGCCGTGGTGATAACGCCGCGGCACTTGGCATTTTTGATGATTAAATCAGTGATATTTACCTCATACTTGAAACATCCGCCCAGAGTTTCTATGTTTTTTCTAATGCCACGTACCACAGACGGCAGCAGATCTGAACCGATATGGGGCCGTTTCAGAAATTGGATTTCTTCCGGAGCGCCTGCTGCAACCAGTAGTTGCAATACAAGCTTTGTACGTTCATCTCCCGTTCTGGTGTAGAGTTTGCCATCGGAAAAAGTGCCGGCGCCGCCTTCACCAATAAGATAATTGCTGTCCGGATTGAACTCGCGATTGGAACGAAAGCGGGCAATATCGCATTGCCGACGGTCAACATCGTACCCGCGTTCAATAATTATTGGATTGCAACCAGCGGCTGACAGTAAATATGCCGCCATCAGCCCTGCAGGTCCGGTGCCGACGATTATGGGATTCTTCAATCCCGGGGGAGGGGACTCTGGCAGTTTGAATGTTGCCGGGTGGATTAACCTGCTTTTATCTATCTTTTCTCCGGTTACTGGCGCGGATTCGTCCACAATGTTGGCGACAATAGTGTAGATCAGGGTTGGTGCGCCGCGTCGGGAATCAGTACTCTTATGCAGTATTGTGTAATCTAATAGCTGCAATTCCGGAATGGATAACTTCGAGGCGATAAATTGCTTAAGTTGTTGATCAATATTTGTGGTTTCAGGAGGAATCTCATTGACGCGTATGCGTAGATTTTCCAGTTTAATCAGCATAATCTTTTTCCGAAAAAACAATTGCTTCAAAGACACTAAATGAGGCGTCGGCGCCGCGCCATGCTTCAGATGGCAACCCTGCTTTCAAGCACAGATGAAAAAACGTAGTTTCACGATTCCAGCCTTGTTCCGGGGCTACCTGCGGGAGAAAAACTGCGGAACGTCCCCGGCATTTTAAAATAATTCCGTGTTTACCTACAACAAACTCTTCCGGCGAAGCGATGGTTTTAATTGGTGTCAGTATGGAAACCTCAATGATCAGATCACCGATTTCATTCGCTTCTACCGGCGGGAATCGCGGGTCGTTAAATGCCGCGTTGGCAGCATTGTGTGCGAGATTTTGTTCCAGTGGTTCTATCGCGACAATGTTGCCGATGCAACCACGAAGATGATTATTTGAGTCGTGCAGGGTGACAAAACACGCTCCTTGTTCCAGTAGCTTATCCGGCGGTTCTTCAAATTCCGGAGGCGAATTATGATTGGCTTTGGCGATAATGACGGCTCTGACAAATTGCAGTATCCGACGGCATGTATCGTGTGAAAAAATGGTTCCATCATGCATGGTTAAACCTCCTAATTAGACCGTGCTCGAAAAGCCTTTCAGGGTTCATGCTCCGCATGTCCTGAAGGCTTTTCTTCTCCCGGTCTTTGTTCATTTCAAAGAACATTTCTTTGAAATGGGTTAAAATCTTACATTATTGACAGTGGTGACCGGCGACTGCCAAGTGCTGATTCATGGACGTAAGTCCATGTCTATCAATGGTTAAATAACATTATCGGGAAGGTTTGAGTACCTCTCAAACCTTTTCGAGAATGTTCTAATTATAAATGCGCCATTCTGGCGCACCAGTTTTCTTGTTTTTGTGTTTATATTTATAAAACTTGTTGAAAAGGTTATCACCGGTATACGCCGCTGCGGCAAGTCCAGTCTGTTGCAGCTTTTTGCCGATAAGTTAAAAACGCTGGATATCCCTGCAAGGCGGATTCTGCAGATCAATTTTGAATCGCTCCAATATGACGGAATGTGGAACTGCTGCGGCGCGGTTGTACCGTTTACATCGGCAAAGTCGGAACGAAAGAGGTGGATTTTATTGCTCAAAGCCAGTCGGAAAAACTTTATATTCAGGTGGCGGAAACGATGCTGGGAAAAGATCCCCGGAAACGGGAACTGGAATCACTGCGCAAAATTCCGGACAACTATCCGAAAATGGTACTGACGCTAGACCGGAATTTCCTTGATTCCGAAGACGGAATAGAAATCTGCAATCTCATCGATTGGCTGCTGAGATGATTGGCGCGACACTAAACATTTTTCACGCTGTCGCGGACAATCAAACTCTAGGGTAATGTCGAACACTGCGGCAGACGCGATTTTTCCGGAAATGCTTCGATAATGTTTGCGGCGATTTCCGCCAGGCCGATATGATCCTGGGTAATGGTTGTCTGAGGCGGCGTGGCGTATCGTGAAAACAGTTTATGTTCGGACGCGATCAGTGAAATATCGTCGGGAACGCTTTTGTTGAAAAGTGATAGAGCGTAGGCGGTTACGATTCCCGCGTTGCCGCCCGGACAGAACAGCGCGTCAATCCCGAGTTTGAGCAGTTTGCCGATAATCTCCACATAATTCTCGTCACCGCACAGATGGATAAGATTGTCATGTACTGGCAGGTTTCTAGCTTTGAGCGCCGTTAAGATTGCTTCATAACGCATATCGGTATTGCCACAGCCTGCCATGCCGTGGATGATGCACCCGATTTTCCGGCAGCCGCGTTCATGAAGATGAGTGATGGCAATATCCATTCCCTGTACTTCATCGGAACGCACCGAATAGACGTTTGGCGAATGTGGTGATGTATCGCGATCCACCAGCACCAGCGGTGCGGTAAAACAATCCGACCATTTTTTGAAATCCTCAGGTTCCGCTCCGATCGCCACCGCACCGCAGAACTGGATGCTGTTGAGACGTTCAATATTGTCCTGCGGCAGCACCTCGATACGGAAACCGTGCTTGGGCAATACAAAAGTCAATGCCATCATCACCATTTCCAGACAATTCCTGATTGGATAAAACTCGTCGCCGGGCAGAATGATCATTACATTGCGTTGTTTGGTCGACAGCCGCGGGTGATAATTATATTTTCGGGCGATGGTAAAAACGTGTTCCCTGACTTCATGCCTGATATTTGGATGATGGCTAAACACCCTCGATACAGTGGCCGGAGATACTCCCGCCAGTTTAGCGATTTCCTGTAGTTTCATTTAAGATTTCCTTGTTTTTGATTCATTTTCAATATAACCTCACTTTTGCGGAAAGAAAATATGATTTACAACTATGTTTTCAATAATAGTATAATAAAGGGCTTGCTATAAGGATTATGCAATATTATAATCAATAGAGAGCCAGTTGCTAAACTTCCCGTGGCCGCCCAACGGGTTGGGCGGAGGCGCAACAGGCTCTGATGTATCATGAAAATAAAAGAGGTTATATATGACCGGATACTATATTATTTTCGAATCCAGGGGCAGAGCTGTACTGAAAGAGTTTGAAGTTCCTCGTCCTGGAGCCGACGAAGTCCTGTTGGAAAATGATTACAGTGTGGTCAGCGCAGGGACGGAACGGGCTAATTTGCTTGGTCTGCCCAATACGGTGGTTTCCGAAAAAGGTTTTCCTTTTACTCCCGGCTATAGCGGTTCCGGGCGTGTGGTCGCGGCTGGTGAAAAAGTTACTAACTTGAAAATCGGCGACCGGGTGATTGTCACATGGGGCGGACACCGTTCTCATAATATCAAACAAGCCGATTCTGTACTGAAGATAGAAGATGGTTCCATAGACCTGCTGGATGCCGCTTTTGCGCATATCGCGTCGTTTTCTTTTCTGGGGGTACGGAAGCTGAAGATCGAGTTGGGCGAATCGGCGATAATTGTCGGGATGGGGATTCTTGGTGCCTTCGCGGTGCAGGTAGCCAGTTTATCTGGAGCGCTTCCGGTGATCGTATCGGATTTTGACCCGGTCAGGCGCGACTTGGCGTTGAAACTTGGTGCGGCAGCGGCGTTTTCTCCGGCTGATGATGGGTTTATAGACAAGGTAAAAACTGCCGCTGGAGGCGACGGCCCCAATGCCGTGGTTGAAGTAACCGGTTCGGCGGCGGCGTTGCAGCAGGCATTGGAGTATATCGCCTGGGAAGGGCGTATTTCGTTATTGGGCTGTACCAGAATATCCGATGCCCCGATAGATTTTTATAAATATGTTCACCGCCGCGGCGTATCGCTGATTGGCGCCCATACTTTTACCCGCGCAAAACGGGAATCCGCTCCCGGACGCTGGACGGAGCATGACGATTATCGTACGTTTCTGAAACTGGTCGCGGCCGGGAAAATTCAGACCCGTCCGTTTATTTCGGAAATACTCTCTCCCGAAGCGGCGCATGAGGTATATGCCCGTCTCGCCGAAAACAACAATCCCCCGTTGGGTATTGTCTTCGACTGGCGTAAAATCAGATAGTTTATTTATTTATTTATACAAATATTACAGGAAGAATTATCATGAGCAAAATTGAATCAAATGGACGTAAAATTCTGGTACTCGGAGGCACCGGGGCTATGGGTGTATATCTGGTGCCGGAACTGGCGGCCAGAGGTTATGAAGTCAAAGTCATCTCCTGTGATGATGTTGTTTCCAACAATCCGCTTATTACCTATGTCAAAGCCAACGGCAAAGATATTGACTATCTCAAGGAATTGCTGAAGGAAGGATTTGACGTGATCGTCGACTTCCTGATGTATCCGGGCAAGGAGTTCAACGAGCGTTATGAACTGCTGCTTCAGAATACCGCTCACTATTTTTATCTGTCCACCTACCGCATTTATGACGGGGTGGAAATACCGATCACTGAAACATCGCCCCGCTTGCTGGACAACTCTAAAGACAAAGACTTTCTGGCCACCGATGATTATTCCCTGTTCAAAGCACGAGGAGAGGATGTCCTGCGGAATTCTAGATACAACAACTGGACCATTGTCAGGCCGGCCATCACCTACTCGAAATTCCGCTACCAGCTGGTAACTCTGGAAGCGCCGGTGGTCGTGGCACGGACTTTAAAAGGCTTGCCGATAATGCTCCCCGAGGCGGCGCTTGCCGTACAGGCCACCATGAGTTGGGCGGGAGATGTGGCAAAAATGTTTTCCGGGCTCGTACTAAATCCGGCTGCATACAGTGAAGCCTTTACCCTGGCGACCGCCGAACATCACACCTGGGGCGAAATCGCGGAATACTACAAGGAAATCATCGGGCTTAATTATATAGCGGTCGACAAGGAAGACTACCTGAAAATCATGGGCGGAACTCCGGGTGCCCGTTACCAGCTCGCTTACGACAGACTGTTCGATCGTATCGTGGATAATTCTAAAGTGTTGCGGGTAGCCGGCCTGAAACAGAAAGATTTCATGCCGCTAAAAAGCGGTCTGGAAAAAGAACTGTCGGCATTGCCGAAAGATACGGCATGGCCGGACGCCAGCGCCATCTGGGACAGGATGGACACCTATGCGGCAGGCAATTCAGAGGGACAATAAAAGGCTCATGCGAAATGCGGTTTCGGCTTCGCCGACCAGCGTTCCGCCGCTGGACCGCGTCCGGCGAGGCGCCGGCGCCAAGTAATGTTAAGAATTTTACAGCCAACAAGTTGTCTGATAAAATTCTTAACATGGTTGCCGCAAATATTGCTTTGCAATATTAAAAATGCAATAAATATACAATAGAGCCACTTGCAAAACTTCGCGTGAAC
>JAGYNC010000136.1 GCA_018400135.1 Victivallaceae bacterium | reverse complement strand
AACGGAAGCCGGGCAAGCGCGGCAGAAGCAGAAAATACGGTGAAAAACTTCCTCCGGTTCGTAAATTGGCCGCCGAACTCAGGAAAAACGCCAAAACCGCAATGGTTCATATCTACGGGAAAAAGCGGGAATGCCTCTTCTCCGAGATCGTCTGCATGTCCGGCGCTCTCAAATGCAAGGTCAAAATAGTTTTCATCTACCGCAGGGAAAACGTCTTCCCGCTGGTAACGACCGACCTTTCCCTTCCCGCCGAACAGTGCATCGAGTACTATTCCGCACGGTGGAAAATCGAAAGCGGCTTCAAGGAACTCAAGCACGAAATCGGCGCGCTTGATTCCCAGTGCCGCAATGAACTGGCCGTTGAAAACCATTTCGACCTCTGTTGTTTCGCCGCCTCGACGGCGTGGATTTACGCTTTGCATTCCGAAACCGCTCCCACGCGGCTCCATCCCACCCGAAGATCAAACGCATTCGCCTTCGCCGATGTCCGGCGGCAGATCGCCGCCGAATTGAAGTCCGGGATTTTCAATAGGGGATGCCCCGAAATGGTCATCCCCGCCGTTAAATTCATTTGCTCTACAATTTTTCGTATGACCGCATGATCCCTTATGAAAAAATCAGGCAAAGTTCAGTTAATTATCGTTATGCATACAAAATCACCGCTGGTAACCATTCTAATTCCTAATTACAAAACGCTTGAATTAGCCAAGTTGTGTCTACGCTCTCTCAGACGTTTTACTGATCCGGATAAAGCAAAAATTGTTGTCATCGACAATGACTCTGCCGATGCCTCGCTCGATTATCTGCGTTCACTCCCCTGGATTACGCTGATAGAACGAAAAAACGTGGCGTATCAACCGCCAGCAATAATGCATGCCAGCGCGCTTGATGCCGGGTTGGAACTTGCGGATACTCCCTATGTATTGTCAATTCACACCGATACCATTGTTACATCGGCGGATTGGTTGCAGTTCCTGCTTAAACAGATTACTGCGGACGAAAACATCGCCGCTGTCGGCAGTTGGAAACTCGAACATAAACCCCTGATCAAGCGGTTCGGAAAGAAACTTGAGAAGTGGTTTCAAACAGCATTCTGGTTCCCACTGACTGGTCGCGGCAACGGCGCCATTGCGGGACGAGGGCCTAATCACTATTATCTGAGAAGTCATTGTGCACTTTATCGGACAAAACTGCTGAGAAAATTTGAGTGCACTTTTTCCGAAGGCAACGAAACCGCGGGCAAAGCGCTGCATCGCAAATTGCTTAACAACGGATATCGTATGCTATTCATTCCCACCGATGAGTTGTCCAAAATCATGAAACACTTTAATCACGCCACCATGGTTTTGAACCCGGAGATCGCCGGAAAAAAGACCGGCAAACCCAGTGCTTTCAAACGCATTATGCGGGAAATGCAATCTGTTGACTATAAAACTATCATTAGTGACTATAATTTTGACCAATAGATCGGGATCCGAAACTCGATCCGGCTTCGAAAAATAAAAATGATCCCGGTTATTACGGATTCACGACAGTTTTGAACCAGGGAATAACTGTAGAAAATGAGTATTTTTGAATCAATTATGCTGATCTGTTTCGGAGCCAGTTGGCCACTGGCTATTTTGAAAACCTGGCGTGCTAAAAATCCGGTCGGCAAAAGCCTGCCATTCCTTTATCTGGTGATTATCGGATACGTAGCCGGCTGTTTGCATAAAATATATTACAATTGGGATTGGGTCTTCTTCCTCTATTTGCTCAACACATTGATGGTGTTGACGGATATTGTTTTGACACAATACTATATCAGAAAAAACCGCGCCATTTGAGAAAGCGGCGCTCCCCGGGAATTTTTTTGTCGCCTTCCCGTCCGTGTGATTCTATTCCAGCTGGCCTTTACATGGGCCGGATTGTCTGCACCAGCTTCACTTAATGTTAAAAGCATTTCACCAATTCCTCCGCGCTGACCGTGGCGGTGCCGACATGGCCGACAACAATACCCGCCGCGTGGTTGGCGATTTCCGCTGCGGCTTCGGGAGACGCGCCGACCGTTAAAGCCAGGGTGAATGCAGCGGTAACGGTGTCGCCCGCTCCGGATACATCGAACACTTCCCTTGCTCTGGTTGGAATTACCACTGGTGTAGTATCTTTACTGAACAGTGCCATGCCTTCGCCGGAAAGCGAAATCAGCAAGTATTGCGGCGCCCATTCCGCAAGCAGTTTTGCAGCCACCGCTTTGAGTTCATAATTCTGTTCAATCGGCAGGTTGTCATTTGCCCGACAAAATGCGCCGACCATGGCGTATGCTTCGACGCGATTGGGTTTAATAACGCTCAGGTTTTTAACCGGAGCCAGGTGTCCGGGTTTTGGATCCAGAGCGGTAATAATTTGCTTGCGCGTGGCGACGGCAACAATGCGTTCAAGCATTATTTCATTTAAAACGCCTTTGCCGTAATCTTCAAAAATTACAGCATCTATCATATCATGTTCGATTAAATCAATGACTTCATCGGTTATTTTCTGGCGAATTGAATCAAGCACGTTCGTTGTATCTTCAAAATCAACACGCAACAATTGTTGAGATGAAGCGATAACTCGCTGTTTTTTAGTCGTGCGCCGTGTCGGCTCAACAGACAACGTATCCGTTGCGATAGCGTAATCATCGAACAAAGTTTTGACTGTTCTGCCGTCATCATCATTGCCGATTACGCCAAACGGCGTTACCCGCCCACCCATGGTTGCGACATTGCGCATAACATTTGCTGCGCCGCCAAGGCAGCAACTCTTTTTTTTGACCTGAATTACCGGTACTGGTGCTTCCGGCGAAATCCTTTCCGCTTTACCCCAGATGTAGACATCAAGCATCAGATCGCCGATCACCGCGATACGGGCTTCACGAAAACGAGCCACAATTGATTCCAAGCGCGTTGCGTTCATAAGTATTCCTGTTCAAATTTCTTTATTCTTTTTAATTTCGCGCTCAATTTCCTGTTGCAATGTAGAAAGAACGCCATCAATATTGACTTTCAGCATTTGGCCATATGCCGGTTTTGAGGAAACACGCAGGCGAGATAAAATCCGTTCAAAGCTATAATTGTACTTATTGATTATCTGAATGTGTTCGAGACTCAGTGACGGATGATGCCGACGCAGGTAATTAGCGGTGGAGTTGAGGCATTTCAATACGATTTCAGCCTCTTGTTCGGCAAGTTGACTTTTCGATTTGAAGCGACGATAACCGTTACGCAGGCCATCAAAACGATCTATCATCTGTTGCCGCGCAACTTCTTCGGCCCAAACATCGCCGGATTTCAGATGCAGTGGAATCCACACCGCCAGGAACAATTCAGCCAGAACTATAAAAAAGAAAATCACGATTGCTGATGCGGCCACATAATCTTTCTTGAAGTTGGTGGATTTTAGTTTTTCCGCCACAAATTTTTCTCCATTTCATTTTAGGATTTATTTCAATTTTAGGATTTATAATTTTAACTATTGATTACAGGCAGCATCCACCTGAAAACATAGATAAATTACTGTCATTAGAGCACAATTACAACTATTTCAATCGAAAATAAAAACATCTGTTCTTGTTGCAATCTTAGTAATTGCAGGTATTTTGTAATAAGAAGTTGCTTAAGGTAAATTCAAAACTTGTTCGTCAACGAAGTGGACAACAAAGTTGTACCGATTTTTGAATTTTCCTTACGCGTTACACCTGAGTATTAACAACATTTCTTCAGCCTTCAGGAGGATTATCATGAGTGAAGTAAAACATCTCAATGCTGACAATTTTGAAACCACCACTGCAACTGGAACTGTTCTTGTTGATTTTTGGGCTCCATGGTGTGGTCCTTGCCGCATGCTCGGGCCGGTACTTGACGAGCTCGCGGCAGAAGTTGGTGATGATGCCGTTATTGCTAAAGTCAACATTGAAGAGGTGCAGGAGTTGGCTGCCAGGTTTAAGGTCAGGAGTATTCCCGCTATTTTTATTCTTAAAGATGGCCAGGTAGTTAAAAATTTTACTGGGGTTCAGGACAAAACCACACTGCTAAACGCTCTCAAATAGTGCGGCATGCTGAATTGGCTCAAAATAAAGAACCTGGCATTAATTGCCGAAGCTGATATTGAGTTTGGTTCCGGGTTGAACGTAATCACTGGAGAAACTGGCGCAGGCAAATCTATTATGCTTAGTGCTGTGGCATTGTTGCTGGGCGAGCGTGCCGATAAGAACGTTATTAGGGACGGCGCCACTGGTTGCGAAATAAGTGCTGGTGTTACCCTCCCGCAAATTGCGGTTAAAACCCTGTCGCCCGTACTGGATAATCTTGCCATTCCATTTGATCGTTCTTTGCCAGAAATGCAATTACGTCGGGTTATTTCCCGGACACAGACCAGAAATTATGTCAATGACGTTTCGGTTACTTTGCGAACGCTGAAGCAAATCGGCGATCTGCTGGTGGATATTCACGCGCCCAACTCGCACCAATCGCTACTAAGCCCGGGGTGTCAACTTTCAGTGCTCGATCGCTACGCCGAGCTGGAAGAAGAGGTTGAAAAATATGTTCAGCTTCGTGCCAATCTTAAGTTGCTTCGCGATGAACGGAGTTCGGCTCTTGCCGGATTACCGACCACGACCGAGGTTACGCATTTACAGATGGTGGTTGACGAAATCTCAGGGGTTGCACCGGAACCGAACGAAGACGAATCATTGCGAGCCAGACACCAGTTGGCGGCACATTCCAAAAATGTACTGGAACACTCTATGTGCTCAATAAATCTATTGAATGGGAGCGACAATTCTATTTGTGACCAGCTGGGGATTGTCTATCACTCAATTCAGGAGTTGCACCGCTTTGACCCGGAAAAAATCGCTCCGTTATTGCAGAACTGCGATCAACTGAACGATATTATCCGCGATCTTACCAACGCTATTGAGCAATTCAGTGCTGACGTTGAATTAGATGAACAGGCGTTTGCCGAGCTCGAAGCGCGCATTGGCGCACTGGAAAGACTTAAGCGCCGTTATGGCCCGGGACTGGATAACGTTATGGCGCAATTGGACGAGGCACAACGCCGATTGGCAATTAATCAAAATACTTCGCAATTGAAACAGGACTTCGACCGACGCGAACAAGAACTGCTGATCGTTTTGGAAGAGTGCGCCCGGACGTTGTCGGCTGGTCGCCGTCGTGTAGCTGAAAAATTCATTAAGCGGGTCAAACAACACCTGTCTAATCTTGGCTTTGCCCAATGTGATCTTGATATTACATTTGAAACCATTGAACTCGGAACTAGCGGCAGGGATCGGATGGAGTTTATTTTTTCAGCCAATCCGGGCGAACCGCTTCAGCCGTTGCGTAACATTGCCAGTAGCGGGGAAATTTCACGTATCATGCTGGCGCTTAAAGCGGTACTGGCCGATGTTGACGCGGTGCCTGTGCTGATTTTTGACGAGGTGGATGTCAATATCGGCGGCGAAACGGCCGATAAAGTGGGACTCGAACTCAAGGAACTGGCAAAACGTCGACAACTTCTCTGTATTTCACACTTGCCACAGATTGCCGCACGAGGGGAGCATCACTATGCTGTGATAAAGAAACTATCCGGCTCAAGGACAGTTTCTTCGATTGTGGCACTCTCCCGCGAGGCAAGAATCAGTGAACTCGCCAGAATGCTCGGCGGCGGAAAAGCGGCGTTGGAACACGCAAAAGAACTGATATGAGACCATACGGTTCTCACCGCTTGTGGATAAAATATCCTTCATCACCCCTCGATAAGTTCAGGCGCGGGTAAATTATATTGCTCCTGGTAGTCGTCGCTGGTATCACGCACCTTTTTATGGATTTCCCGCGCTTCGTCCTTGAATTCATCAGTGGTAGTTTCGACCTTATCCCTAATCTCTCTAACCTGCTCATTGCCGGTTTCAACGTTGTCTTTGAAATCATCAGTGCGCTGCATCAGATGTGCCGTAAACTCCCGGGCGCGTTCAAACAGGGAGTGAATCGGATAGCCGGCTTCATCGAGTTTGGGTTTGACAATAAACCAGAAAAGTACGCCGACAACTGCCAGCAGAATAATCAGACATCCGACAAATTCACCGCAAGTACCACCAGTGCGTTTTGAATCCGGATCATTAGAACTTGAAGTTTTTTTCGCGCTCATTTATTATCCATCCGTGCCAATTCGCGTTATGTCAAATGGAACAGCACGTTTTGCTGCACACTTATCTTTCATACGTAATGCCTAACTCTTTGGGTGGGATCGAGGCTACGACACCCGAGGAGGAACAAAGAGTGAGGTTTTGCTTTCATACGCCTAAATGGTCTCCCGGGACAGGAAGAATTGTCCGGTATCCGGATTGTAATTCTCCAGAATTGATGGCGCGTGTTTACAGAATTCCTGAAAGTCGCTCAGAATTTTGGGTTTGATGTCCAACGCCTTCGCCAGCTGACGCACGGCACCGGGACGCGCTTTGCGCTTATTATTTTCATAGGCGGAAATGGAATTACGTGAAATACCGCTGTACAAAGACAGATAATTCTGAGAAAGATTCCTGCTTTTGCGCAGTGCCTCAAGGCGTTTACCAAATGAACTAAAATCTTCAATCTCAAACAATTCAAATCCAGTTTGCTGTTTTTTTTCCATATTAAAAATCTCCGTTATTAAACAAGCCGAAAACATTTAAAAACACTCCAAAGTCAGTTGCAAAATTTCGCGTGAACCGCGTTGGGAGCGCGGACGCGGTAATTTTTGCGATTAACTCAATATAGATAAACTTTACGCCTTTGCCAGTCCGGTTTGTCGTTTTTTATTTAATGACTCTGAAAGATTATTGACAAAAGTTACCGTTGTGTAATATTAACATCTCACATTTCGGGGTTCGTTTTTGTTAGCTCAGAGCCATGAATTTCTCGGCTTTCCGCTCGATTTTCAGCGACTCGCCATCCAGTTGCAGCGTTTTTTCGAAAAACTCCATGATGCCCTCCTGAATCTTTTTCTTTATCTCTTTGAGTGCCTCCTTGCCGATTTTTTCAAACTGATCGAGAACACCGTATATGATCGCCTTGAACAATTCCCATAATAATGTCGAAAAAGCAATCCATTCGAGCTTTCCCGTGATTTCATCCCTTATCTGCCCGAATTTGTCGGCACCGCGTTTCTTCATTGAATCGAACAGGAGCAGATATCGTATTGAGGCCAAATGAATCGACGCGTAATGGCAGGCGTAGTTTCCGGTCTGTTC
>JAGYNC010000135.1 GCA_018400135.1 Victivallaceae bacterium | reverse complement strand
ATCAGCTGTCGGGATGATCATAGTGGTATAGCAATGGGTTGCAAGCAACCGCCTGATTTTCTGCCAGGAAAGTTTGCAGCCGACTGCTCCGAGTCAAGGCGTCTCCCATTGCACAATCGAAACGTCGGCACGATCAAGAACCGGTTTCACGTTTTTCAGAATTTCTATTGATTTGCCAGCTTTAATCAATCCGATGGCGGTATGCCAAGGGCAACAATCACCAGCAATCACGATACTGATAATTTCTTGAGAAAATGCTTTTCGGAATGTTTCGATTCCATTCTTGAAGCGCAACATTTCAACTTTCCTTTGACGCGCTGGATATTCGTGGTGGTACAAAATCCCTGATAAGTAAACAAATTATCTTATTTTGACCTTGGGAGACAACAGGGTAAAAATTGCACCGTCATCGAATTCTCCAGAAATGTGATATTGGCCAGGAGGCAGAGTCGGTAACGGGAGAGAAAATTCATCTGTAATGCCCGACATCAGCACGGAAAGCGGATGAGAGCCGGCCGCTATTTTTGTTCCCGAAGTATCATTGATCAGAGATATAGTGACACTTTGCGCCGCTATCTTCCTGGCGGCGGTCATTTGAAAATCAAGGGTTCCACTTCCGGCTTCACAGTTGATACCGATATCACCGCAAATTTCCTTCAGGTCGGTTAATCCGGCAAAAACCATATACTCCAATCGATAATCCTTGCTTTTCCCGGGAGCCAATTCGATCGGAGAGAATATGATTTCCATCGAATGAATCACTCCGCCCATCTGCTTCCAGACATAGAACAGTCCTTGCGGCAACAGATCGTCCATATTTGTACGCAATGCCAGAATAAGGTTGGTTTTCGGGTTTCTTCTCGCGATCCAGTTGCGTGCGGGAGCGGTAAATATAACCTGGGTTTTGACTCCGGCGTCATCAATGAAAAGGGTGTCCTCCGGAAAAAACTGTACTCCACGCGAACCGACTTTGTGTATCTGGCCGCGCACCGGTATGATCACCGCGTCCATTTTCTCCGCGTCGAGTTGCGCCACCAGATTTTCCCACAACGTGACGGTGGCGGGTTCGGCGGCGGTATTGATTACGGTCATTTCGATAACCAGCGCGGCGGTGTCCCGTTCAAGCTCAATCCGCCGCTCCAGCCGCCACGAGGTGCCCTGGTAGTAGGGATTGACGAATTCAACCCCGCATTTTTCCGGGTTTGATGATGTCCCGGTCACCGTCATCGGTTGCGCCATCAGATTCTGTCTTCCCCAGATCAGTATCTTGCCGCCGACGGTTGCTGAAGGGCGATCAGGAATCAGATCATGAGTCTCGACCGAGTATTTGAACGGAATCATCATTTCCAGATTGCCCGGAAGCCAGCGCAGTCCGGCCACGCCGCCAAGCGCGGCCGGAACGGTTTCCGCTTGCAAGTAGCGGTTGCTGAGGACAATACTCGGTGTTCCGGATGTGCTTGAGTGGGCGAGCCCGCAGTCGACCGTCCGAACGCATGATGACAAGGTCAACGTGAGCAGCGCTCCCGTCATAAGATAACGCATCATTGTTTCGCCTCGAAGTATCTCTGGTACGGAAATGCTTTGTTAAACATGCCGAAATGAACCAGCACTTCGCGATGCAGTCCCATTACCCAGCTGAAAGGGAAAACATACTCGTAACGTTGATCCATAACGTTGAAGAGCGCAGTTAACATGGCATCGGCCTCTGCCGTTGTCGCGGCTTTGACGACTAATCCGCCATGAGTTGAGACCGATACGCCGTCGGGGACATTGCCGGTGCCGGGCAGTGTTCCGCCGCCAATCATCAGCGAAACCGTTCCGGCGGCCGGATTGAAGGCGGACACCTCTTCGATGACCGGTTCCGGAGAGTCGGCAACGATAATCTTGCGGTCACGACAGAACGTAAAATATGTCTGGAAACGTTCTGCCAGAGTTTTTTCTTGTGCGGCGCCAGCCGGAACCATCACCTTGAATGAAACCTTTCCGCCGTTGTCGGTGAACGGAAAGGCGGTAATGACTTCGGCAGGTACATGGAACGTTTCCGAAGCGTATTCTATTTCGACCCGTGTTCCGTCGGCGATTCTCACCGGCACGGTCTGCCCGCCGGACATTGCCACCGACTTGCCGTCGACCCTGACTTCGCGGAGTTTGAATCCGCGTAGCTGCCGCAACAGCAACGGTGAAGAAAAGGCGTCATTTCCGGTCCAGGCAAGCTCGTGCCTGACGGAATGGAGTGTTCTGGTTGTTTTTACCCGACAGGAGAGTGTTGCCGTCGGCTTCTTTATCGCCGCCGCCGCTTCATAAATTACCGGGACGCGGGACGGCAGTTCGGTGTTTATCCGGGTGAAATTACTTTCGAGCAAGTTGTCGATCTGCGCGAAATCGCGCATTTTGCGGTTGAACAGTATCGTCCAGCCCTGTTCGTTGAGCGCGGTGTTATCAAAGCCGATCATTCCGTTTACCGGCTGGTTTCCGGAGTTGCCCAGGAAAAAATAACTGTCAACCCCGCGGCCATATCTGGCGCTGAACGGAATGCGCATACCCGGCTCCGTTATCATCGGTATTTCCACCTGCCATCCGGCACGCATCAACTCAAGTATTTCCGGGATAACATATACCTGCTGTGGCGTGCCGTACATGGTAAGATAAGAGGTGGTCAGGCCGTATCTTAACTGACTGAAGATAATATAGTCGGAAAGTTTCGGCATCAGCTCCTGAAAATATTCAGGCTTCTGGTTGCGCCAATCCGGAGCCACCTGATTGAAGAGATAGCCGTGACCGTGAACGCAGCCCGGCCGCGGGCCGATGTACCACCGCAGCAGCGGCATCCAGCGGTTATACTTTCCGGTGTCCAGGTAGGAGGCTTCGGCCATGACATAATCGCCCTTCAGATAACCGTTGATAAATGTGGTCAGTTTGCGGTCCGGCTTCTGGTTGATGCCGCGAATGAAATCGATCTGATGATTGATGGCGACGCTCTGGTCAATAAATTTGCCTTCTTCGTCCCAGGCTCTTCCCGGCAACTGCTTTTCTACCGCCGGGCCGCGATAGAAAGCTCCGCCATAGGCGCAATCAAGCGCGAATCCGGGCAGATCAAGTTCTTTTGCAAGTATGGTCATATCCTCTTCGAACACCTTGGCGAAAGAGGTGCCCATCGGAAAAACCCTTATTTCCTGATCGTGAGCGGTTGACCAGCTGTTAAGGATATACATCACACTTTTGTCGTGCGTAATGGAGTCCGGATATTTTTCCTGTGCCAGCTGGATTTCACACCAGGTTCCGGCGGTGGTGTTGTAAAACATCCAGCCGTATTTACGGCCAAGTTCCCGGAAGCGATCCTGCCGCAGCTTACGGAACTCGTCAATGTTGTTATTCTTGCTGTCGGTGAAACTTGTCTGAATGCCGCCGAAGCGTATAACTCTGTCCCTGAAAGGATTCTTTTGCTGATAATCCCATAATTCGTCACGAATCAGCATGTCGCCGGATCGCTTATAGGGACAATAGCTCCATTCGATCGTAATGCCCAGCCGTCGGCTTCTCTCCGCGCATGGCTGACTCCACCAGTTAAGGTAGTGAGCATGATTACCCCACACATAAGGATTATCCTGCCCTTGTACCACTTCCCAGCATTCCGGATATGATTCATAATACTGCTGAATAATATTTTCCTGCAACCCGTAGGCGGTGATTGCCGCTCCGGCAGTCATACGGAATCCGATGGTTTCCCCCGGCGCGGCGACCAGGCGTATCGAATAACTCAGTTTCTGCTCCTTCGGGTCGTAACCGGCAGCGGCATAGCTGAACGGATCAAACGGTACTCCGCCTAGAAAAACTCCGCCCTTTGCCGCAGCGGCAGCGGCAACCGGAAACGGCATGTTAGATGCGCCGACATGCCTTTCCTGTTCGCCCTTTATACCTTTGCGGACTATTGATTGCTGTTTGATTTCACGCAAACCGGCAAATCCGTCCCAGAAGCAACCGAAAGCCGCGGGCAGCGCTGTCGCATTGATCTCCGGTTCAATCCAGAGTTCCCGTCCGGTAAGATTGGTCAGCTCGGAAACCGCTTCAATCATCGTTCCCTTCGGACGCAGGGTGATCCGCCACAAGACCTTTCCTGTTCTCCCGGTCAGGCGCAGTTCACCGGCATCTCCTGATTCCGGGGTCATTGAAACAACAGCGGGCGCTCCATCCGGTCCGATGGTCATTCGCCACTGGATTGAAGCGTGCCGCCAATCGGTTTCCGGTTGGAGATTCTCCAGTTTTACCCCGCCTTTGCCGTCGTGAACAAGCCTGATCCGGGAAGTTTCCAGGGCAAACGCAAACGCGTTTGCCGCGCATAAAACAGCAATCAATAGTTTTTTCAACATGATTTATTCACCTTTATTTCCAGTTTGTCCATCGTTTTTCATCCCGCGTCCAGCCGTCAAAGGCATGTATCAGCCCCAGATTATCCTTGTTCATCGTTTCCACGTGTCCGTCGATAAAAACAAAATTCGAGGCGTTTTCGTGTATCGGGGCATAGTCCTGATTCCAGCACCACTTGGTTGGCCGCAGCGTCGGGTTCGGCATCTTGCAGTCGCCGAAATAAATGGTGTATGACGGGTCGGCAATCATTTTTATATTGGCCGGCCTCGGGCGTTCATTCGGATCGTCGTTGCTGCTCAGAGCGAAATTCATGCCATAGGAAAGCGAACCGCTATCAAACACCGCCGGGATAAGATCGTTGCTGTGATCTTCCGTCAGGCGCTCCGCTCGGGGATGAGCCGGACAATAGAATATCCGCGGATTGTCGACATACTTGAGGATAAAAGCATACCAGTAAGTCCAGCGCGGCCGGGTGCGGACGATCACTGGCTGAATCGCGCCGTCATGATCGTTCTGATACATCGCGGCAGCCCGAACGACCGCCTTGAGATTGTCGGCGCATATCTGTCTTTTCCAGGCCGCCGAACCTTTCTCCAATTGCGATACTCCGAGACTAAACAAACCGCCGATACAAACCAACATCAACATTAATTCTTTCCAAGAGCGCATTCCTTGTTCTCCTTTTCCAACATGGTTGTTTCTTGCATTCGATACTTACTGATTGATTTTCTATGTCTAGTTTTAATAATATTGAACGCAACCACCTCTCCAAAATCCTTATGATTGTATGAAAAAATGACCGCATCATCTCAACAGCTCTATATCCTTAGCATCCCAAAATTATCATAAATCGCGACTTGTTACCATTGCTTCCAACGCATATCGTCTCGCGGCCAACCGTCGGCCGCGCCACTATAAAGACCGAAACTACGGCCCCGCATCGCTTTGGCATGGCCGTCCGTAAACGACATATTGATCATTCCATCATGCCAATCCAGCGGAAAGTTGTTGACCCATGACCCCCAGTGAGAGGAAAAATCAGGACTACGTAAAGAGTCGGTAGTCAGCACCAGATGGCTCGGCTGACGGATTTGACTTTCCTTAATATTGGTTGTTACGTATAAATAAGAACCGTCTGATTCAAGATTCCCCCAAGTGTAATTGACACCGTAAGAAGATGTTTCAGTACTCCTGTCAGACGGGCATTTGCCAATCGGAGTAACAGTATAATTGCCGGGATCTGAATTAAGCTTGTAAAGCCGGTTGATGATCATATTCCAATACTGCCACTGCGAAGGAATAACCCGCTTGTCAATCTGTAGCATATAAAAGCCTTCAGAATCACTCGCGTAATTACTGATATGAGTGGCCCACTGCTTGTGATTGTTAAGACACTGTATGCTTCTGGCTTTGTTTCTCGCCTTGCTCAATGCGGGCAACAGCATTGAGGCAAGGATCGCGATGATAACTATAACGACGAGGAGTTCAATGAGGGTGAATCGTTGCCGATCGCCCGTCCGGTTGATAGTTGTTGCCTTCATCGTTCTAGACCTCCTTTTGATGTGTTTTTGCCGAATCTCTAAGTTCGAACGACGCTTCGACTGTTTGCGAATTTTTTGCGGCTGCATTTTTGGTACCTCCTTTTTTAGTTGTTTTGATGCAATTTTTGCCGGTTAGAAGTTCGATAATTATCAACAGAGCACTTCCCGTTTTCTTGGCGGACCGACGGTTTTCCTGATCTGCAGGGTTGCCTTCAAGACCGTATTAATCCGATTATTTTCATTTTCAAGTATATTCATCAACAGTTTAAATACTTGCTCCGCACTTTCTTCAAGGGGTTGCCTCAGGGTTGTCAACGCCGGGTTGAAGCAGGTGCTGGATTCGATATCGTCAAAACCTACTACTGAGAGATCACGAGGAACGCTTAACCCTAATTCAGCGCAGGATTGAATCACTTTCATGGCTATTAAGTCACTTGTGCACAACAATGCGGTACAAGAGGGATTTTCTTGAAGAAATACCTTCATTGCGTTGGCTGTAACATGATCTGATTTTGGAAAAACATGGATTAGTTTCGAATCGTCAAGACAAGGCTGATGCTTTCTCTGTATCCGCAAAAAAGTTACCGGTCGCTGATCTTCGTAAAATTGTTTCCATTTGCCTCCAAACATAATGATATCCCGGTGCCCCAGTTCAAGCAAATAACTCATAGCCTCAGATACCCCGGACTCAAAATCGTAATAGATCGTTCTTCCTTCGATTCCAGTTTGACGATTGGAATTAAGCAAAACGGCCTTGTTGGTTATGGATTCAACAAAATCACAACTCTCTTTGCTCAACCAACCGGATATGATCAGTGCGTCGCAACCTCGCGCCAACAAGTCCTGGCAACCATCCTTTAATAACTTGTCTTCGCCCTTGAAGTAGGAAGTATACAGCCTATAATTACGGGCTCCCAGCAAATTGGTGAAAATTACGATTTCCTGCTGTTTGATGGTGTTCTGAATTGCGCTTTCGATCAACCCGATGGTGTATGTCTTGCCGCTTTTCAGACCTCTTGCAACCAAATTCGGAACATAACCCATCTCTTTTGCCGTCGCACGAATCAAACTCTTGGTCTTCTCAGACGCGTAACAATGCCTCTTTTCGCCGAGAATAGCCGAAACTGTCGCATTGGAAAATTTCACTCTTTGGGCTATGTCTTTGATGGTTACTTGACGTTGCACGATTATTTCCCAATTAAAATTTGAAACGTTCTATATGGTGTAGATTATAACACCGCTTGCAACATTTGTCAAGGATTAGTCAAAAAATATTTGGAGATTTTTTTGAATTTGGTAATCGCTCACTCTTTGGTTGATTCGCGTCCCCCTCGTACCCGTACTCATTCCCGTAC
>JAGYNC010000134.1 GCA_018400135.1 Victivallaceae bacterium | reverse complement strand
CAAAAATTATGCAAGCCATTTTTCCCGGATAATCAATCAAAGTGAATTTTTGCAAACCTCGGATGTTGACCATGGTAAATATTGTCTCCAGTTTTGTTCTCAACCTGACCGTCGTCTGTGCCGGTTTAAGGCTAAACCTGGCACTACTTTTTAGGACTGCACAGAGGTCGTCCCTCCACCGCCCAGAGGGCGGTACAATCGCTACGGCTCGTTGCCGCCTCCGTCGTACGGAGTTGCAGCGGCAATTCACGGGAAGCATCACACCAAGGCAGGAAGGAGATAATAAAAAATGAAAAATTAAGAATGAAAAATTAAGAATGAAGAATTTTCCTACTTTGCGATCTTTGCGACTTGGTGTGAGGCAAGATTTTCCCCTTTCCCATCTTCATTTCTGTGCTTATCCGGCTTTATCCTGTTATCCTGCCCAAACCTCCTTCCATTTCCCTGTTTTCGGCTCACCCCGCCGCGGGGGTTCAGGGAATGCGTCCTCCAGGAGCAATGCTGATTATGTCATCGCGATGAACCCAGCCTTCACAGCCGTCGACATTGATTCTCACCCATTCCATGCGCGGTTCGACAATTTGCACGCGGGCGCCGCCACGCAACCTCATTTCAGTTTTACCGGAAGCATGTGACGGCAAACCGCGCAGTTCGGTATTATCAACCACGACAACCGCGTTGGCCGAACTATAATTGCCGCGTTTTTGGGTGAGATAAGCGACCACGCAGAGAGAAAAAATAAAACAACAAATAATCGACATTATAGCCATTTTGTTGCCGGAAAGTTTGCTCCTGAATGCCAACAATACACCCATTAAAAACCAAATAATGCATGCGGCCAACAGCCACTGATCCGGGCGCAAGAGGTCACGAAACGACATCAGCAAATCGCCGGGGTGTCGCACTACTCCAACCTCTGGAAGAAATAATTTGCGCCTTACAAAATTAAGATTTTCGGTTACAGCCGAATCTATCGGGTCAAGCAGTCTACTACGCTCAAAGCAAACTAAAGCTCCGGGATAATCTTCCAGTTGACACATACAGTTGCCTAAATTATAGAGTAATGCCGGATCGGGAGATTCGGCATCGATCTGACGTCGGAAAAAATCTGCTGCCAATTTAAAATCGCCACGATCATAGGCATTAAGAGCCTCAGTAAAAGTGTGTATCGGCGTTTTTTCCTCCACCGTTTGCGCCCCGACTGACAGCGCAAAGCAAATCGCCAGAAAAACCATGCCTGCTCGCTTCAATGCTTTAATGATGTTCTTTTTTGATAACGAGTTGTGGTCATTTGTCGCCCCGGGCATGTAACTCGATTCCCCAATACCTTTCAACAACGCAGTCAAATCGGGATCATCAACTTTCTTTGCCAACGTTGATACATCGGTACCTGGTGGCAAATTCAAGATATCATTGAGGTATGGCACCACCTCTTTTTGTACCACCTGCGACATATCCTCAGATGATGCGCGATTAACTGATTTTATGATACCCGACCTTCCCGCCAAAGCGGCTTTGCGACGGCGCAAAGCGGTATTATTGTTCAATTTTACATGTCGGCGCCTAATAAATTCGCTAACAAACCACGCCAGTGGACCGGCAATTCCAAGCAGAATATAAAGCAATAACCAATTTTCATAAAGTGGTATTGCCACCCGACCGGAAGGTCGTGTTTTCAAATAGAGAATACTGGAACGTAGTTGTTCTTTATTTGCTTCACCACGCCCCGCTCCGGGGTCATCATCTTCGACAATTCTTGAATGCGACGTTGGAGTCGTTGCGGCAAAAGGGGAATCTTCAATCTCTATCTTCTTATTGAAGCTGAATTCTTGATATTTATGCAGTGGAGCAGAAAAAATAGCCACGTTTAGCTTAATCTCCGCACTCCCGGTTTTAGTGGGAATAAATACGTATTTGATGGCCACGTGCTGGTTGCCACCAGCAACCGATTGCGATTTGGCTATTTCCGGTGGGTAAACCCGGAATCCTTCTAATTCGAGTTGAGGAACAGTCAAAGTATCAAGCGTACCAATACCTTTAACCTCCATTTTTAACGTGAAGGGTTCTCCTGTCTTGTATTTTTCATCAGGAAGTTCGAAGCCAACGTGCCAATTTCCAACCAATCCCAAAAAATGCACCTGTTCCGGTGGGGACGGCAACTCCTTAATCTCCAATTCTGGAAACTTAATCTTAACCGCGTGAGCGATACTTCTGTAACGACTTCCCCCAAAAAAGCCGTCGAAAAAATCATCACTGCCGAATAAGCTGGTGCCACGCTGTCGACGTTCGGGAATTTTTATTTCAGTGGGAATCACGGCTGTCGGCTGTAGAACTCCCGGAGCAATGCAACGAAACGCGGTACGGAAGGTATAGACATTGAATAAGCGCCCTTCAATCTTTACAAGATCACGAGTAGGCGGTTCAAAACTTGAATTATTTTTTGCGCCACGCGCGCCAAAATCTTTAAAAATTATATTCTCTTGCTTGATTTCAGGCCAGCTGGTGGGTTCACAATTGAGATCGCGCGGATAAAAAAGTTTTATTTCAAGCGGAATTTCCTCGCCAACATAAAACTCAGTACTTTCCGTTAGGATTTCCCCACGGCCAAAAACAATATCTTTGATCGACTCTACCTGTCGTGTCCCACTATCTCCTGACACAGCAACGTCATCGCCCTTGACCACTCGAAGTCTAAGTGGTGGTGTTTTCGCGGTTGTGCGCCCGACCGCCACGTCAAGAGGTGGAATTTGCAGCATTCCCTCAGCCAGAGGTTGCAGAAAATAAGTGACAGAGGTTTGCGCCCGACCGTTGATGATGGACACCGAAGTGTTGCTGCCCCCTTTCAACCAACGCATATTTTTGATAGTTTTTTGGTCCAGCAGGCGCGGTTGTTCACGTCCCTCTACGCTTAACGTCAAAGGAACAGCTTCTCCAACAGAAGCGGTACGTCTATCAAGCGAAGCATTTACTTCAACTCCCTGGCAAGGCAACGCCCCGTTCAACACGATCAACAGAGTCAAACAAACTAAATTATTTTTCATAAAAACCATAATATATTCATCGATTTTTCGATATTCTGCGCACTACTACCAATCTTTTTCAACTTGCGTTTCACCCCGAATTTGCTTTTGACGTTCTTTCAACGCCTGACGAAAATCTCTCTCCTGCCCGGCCATCATTTCCAAAATAGCCTTAGTTTGTTTCGGATCAATCTCCGATTCTTCCTTTTGCTCTTGCCCCCGACCGGAAGGAATTGGTTGCTGCTCAGGATCATCATTTTTCTTGTCGGGTTGCTGAGGCTTATCGGACTTATCAGACTTATCAGACTTATCGGACTTATCAGACTTATCAGACTTATCGGACTTATCAGACTTATCAGACTGCTTCTGTTGCTCTTTTCCCAGGTGTTTCAATGCGCGTGAAATATGTTCTTCGGCCTGCTTGTCCTGTTGTTTCTCGACTGCCTTTTTCGCTTGTTGCAAATTTTCATCAGCTTTCTGCGCATTCTCCTCGATTTTGTTCTGCTTCAGTTTTCCGGCCTGTTCTTTTAATTTATTGACGGCGTCACGTGCATTATCAAGCGCTTGCTGTGTTGACTGCCGCTGTTTATCTTGTTTTTGTGATCCGGATTGATCTTGCTCCTGGTTCGACTGTTTTTGCTCCTGCTCCTGCTTTTCTTGCTGCTGCTGCTGCTGCTGTTGCTTTTCTTGTTGTTGCTGCTGTTTTTCCTTGGCCTCTTGGGTTTTTTTTCGGGCTTCCTGTTGCTGCCGTTTTAACTCCTCAATCATCCGTTTCAGCTTATCGGCCATTTCACGATCGTTGAGGAGCAATTGCTGATTGACCGCGCCAGCATCATGAATTGCTTTCCCGGAAGGTAAAACATCAGTGTTGTCGTTTGCGTCGGACGTTTTAGGTTTAGATGTTCTGGTACTCATTGACTTGACATACATTTCTTCCGCACTCTCAAGCTTTGGAAACGCTTGCTCAAGTTGTTGTAACGCTTCATCGATCTTTTGTTGCTGTAGCGCGGTAACGCTGCGTGAAATTTGCTCCCTGGCTTTGGAGTGTTCGATAACACCTAAATTCTGGAATGCCCGCCGTCGCACTTCAGGTTGTTGATCGGCCAAATTGACGGCAACCCCGTACTGTTCCGTAGCTTTATCCAACTTTCGTGATTCCTGCGAAGAGCGTCCTGAATTATAAAAAACAATCGGATCAGCAGCTTTCGGGGAACTTTGCGTTATCTCATCACCAGCATCTCGAGGTGATTCTATCACCTGAGCATCATCAGGAGCTAACATGGGTGGCGAAGTGTCAGATGGTGTTTTCTCTGGCAATGCGTTCGCCGGGCTAGTCATTAAGATCATGATAACCGGCAGAAACAATGGCAACAACAATTGAGTGGCACGAGATGAGACACGTCGGGCTGAGCCTCGCTCCGACAGCAGTAACCACAAAACAAACAAGCCGATTGCAACTGCCAGGAAGTAGTGAAAACGTTCGATTGGACGGGTTCTAATCGCTTCTTCTGATTTTTCAGGAACAAGACCCGCGATATACCGTTGGATTAACGCCAGTTGGGGATCTGTAACAGAACTTCTAACGTAAACCCCATTGGTGTCCTTTGCCAACTTTTTTAACAACGCTTCATTCAATCTAACCTTGACCAATTTATCTTTGGCATCCCGCATGAATGTCGGTGATTGTCCTTTGGCCTGCGGCATTGGCACCAGGGCCGGGGTATTCGGATTTCCGAGTCCGACGATAAATAACGGAATTTTGAGCCGTTTCAATTCGCTGATGGCATGGGTGCTGTCACCCGTCAACTCTTCGCCATCGGTAATCATAATGATAGCGCGGTTATCACTCTCAGCACCTCTGAATGCTACTGTTGCCTCGCGCAACGCTTGTTCTAAATTGGTGCCGCCCAAAGGAATACTATCAACGCTTAGTTCATCGACATATTGATTAAAACTGGTTTTATCAATGGTAAACGGACATTCCAAAAAGGCCTCGCCTGCAAAAGCAACCAAGCCGAAGCGGTCTCCCGCAGAGGCGTCAACCAGTTGTCGCAATAACCACTTGGCGTGCTCCAACCGAGACGGAGGCACATCCTCAGCTAACATGCTTTTTGAAATATCAAACAATACCAGTAAATCCCGGGTTTTAGACTCGTATGGCACCAGACGATTACCCCACCAGGGACGGGCAATAGCCGTCAGCAACAACAACGTTATGATTATCAACAGTGAAAAACGGAAAATACGCCGTCCTTGCGAAACAATAATATGTTCAGGATCAACGCGATTAGCGCCAAAAAGAATTCCGAGAATTTGTCGTCGCTTTGCCTGAGCAAACCAGAATAACAGCAACATAAAAATTATTATTGCCGGCGCCAGCCAAAAAATCTGTAAATTGATAAATTTCATAAATACACTCCTCAATCCGAAAGAGGGTAAAACTTGTGAGAGTCCTAAATTAGCAGACTCATTTATTAGAATGAAACATTATTTGGCGCATGGTGTAACAATAGCTGAATGATTACTAATCGCAATATTGCCTTTTAAAAACACCGATAATATAACAGGAACTATGGGCACGTAAGCGCCAGATACTTATTCATCATAGTAAGACAACAAAAAAGCGGTAATGGTTCGTGACATTAGCTACTTTTTCCGTTTTTTTCCAACTTGTCTGGTGCGAACGGAAGATTTACGCACGCGAGCATCACTATTTCGAGCAGCCGGCTTGCGCCTTTTGGAAGGGGCGGTGCGGATGCTGGCAACTTTCTTGGGACGTTCCCGCAACTCCAGCCGCAACGGCAAACCGGTAAAATCAAAAGCGGAGCGCAAATAATTCTGCAGATAAGCCAGATAGTTGGCAGCGCAATGTTTAGGATAATTGACGAACAACAGGAACCGTGGCGGCTCGGTGCCAACCATTGAGCCATAATATATCTTGAACGGCAGATTACCAACCACGGGCGGCGAACAACGTTCAAATGCCTCACCCAACACGCGATTGAAAACCGCCGTCGAAACCCGAAAATTCAGCAGCCCGATTAGCTGGGCAATTTGGTCCAGCATGCCACTGATATTGTAGTTGTGCAAGGCGCTAACGAACACCACCGGCGCGTAACTCATTCCCGGCAAGGTATAGCGCAACTCAGACAGAAGCTGCGGCTGCTTATACTCATATTGACATTGGTCATATTTATTGGCAACAATAATGCAGGCCCTGCCGGATTCTTCAATCGTCCTGGCAATCCGCCGATCCTGAGCAGTGACACCGTTGGAAGCTGCTTCCACCAAAAACAATACCAAACGGGAACGCTCGATCGCTTCCCGGGTTCGCATCATGCTGAACAACTCAACAGCATTATTGATCTTAGACTTCTTGCGCAAACCGGCAGTGTCAATCAGTTCGGCAGGAATTTCTTCACCTCGATAACGAAGTTTGAACGCAACGTCTATCGCGTCTCGAGTTGTCCCGGCGGTTTCATTGACAATTACACGTTCTTCTCCAAGCAACACGTTAACCAGCGACGATTTGCCGACATTGGGACGGCCAACTACAGCGATTCTGAACGGTTCGTCTTTCACTTCAGTCAGATCACATTTTGGCAGACTTGCTGTAACTTTATTCAACAAAACATCCAAATTGCGACGATGCAATGAAGATACTGCCGTTACATCGGCGAACCCCAACGTGGCAAAATCATCAGTCTGAACATCAAACATCGGCGTATCACACTTATTCACCGCCAGAATAATTATTTTGCCGGCAGCACGGATTTGCTCTGCTACTGCCCGATCGAGAGCAACCACTCCATCTTGCACGTTGCTGACCATAATCAACACGTCAGCTTCCATAATCGCCGCTTCCACCTGGTCATCAATATGTTTATCCCAGACGTCCATTCGCCGGGCCCCGGTATCGGGACTGCCAAGTCCACCGGTATCAATTAACTGGAAATGTCGTCCTTTCCATGAAGCCGGAGCCATAACCCGATCCCGGGTTACCCCGCTCAATTCGTGCACGATAGAAAGACGCTTCCCGATGAGTGCATTGAACAAAGCCGATTTTCCGACGTTGGGGCGTCCGACAATGGCCACAGTAGGAAGACGCGGAGCGGTATTGCCATTCCCATCGTCACAATTAATTCCCAAGTTTTCTTGTTGCATCATAACTCCTAAAACAAACTACCAATCTGGTAAATGAGTAACGCCACCACAAATGCGATCAGCGTACTGTAAATTGTCGCAAAA
>JAGYNC010000133.1 GCA_018400135.1 Victivallaceae bacterium | reverse complement strand
GTTTAGTTATTTTTTAAAGCAACCAGAGGAGTCTTAATACTGTCGGGATAATCCGGCGCGTCGGGAAATGCCCGATAGCGAAGTTCGTAGGCTTCGGCAATCGCTGCATTGATCAGGCTTAATCCGGCATTGGCGGTGAGCCATTGTGAATTGCCTTCATACCCGCCCGAGACCAATGCGTTACCGTGGCAGATGTAGCCGAAATATGCAGTTGAACAGTAGAGAATGAACGTCTTCCTGAATGGTGAATGCCACTTTATTTCCAGTCCTAACTCCGAAACCAGTTCTCCAGGTACGCCGACGAAACAAATATCTCCGATAGACAGTAGTTGTATTGCCAAATCAACGGTTGTTTTTCCGGCATAGTCTGGTGGAAGCGTTATAGGACGGCCTTTCCTAATTGGGAAGGTGGTAACTACAACACCTGATTCCAGCGATTCATTGTTCACGCGAAATCGTTGAGGATCCCGCTGAACTGCACACATACCGTCAAGTGCCGCCCGTGCCAGCGCGATGCCCACTTGACGAGCCGCATCGCGCCCAGTCTCGTCGCCGATCGGAATCATGTCGCCAGCCGCGCCGGACACAAACATGCATTCCGCGCCGCTTTCAGCCTGTAGATATCTTCTGAATTCTCCGGGATAATCCGCTGAAATCCGGTGACTCCCCAAACCGGGAGCATGCCCAGCCAAGGGATGTGCCGCGAAATTACCGATGGTATAAACAGGTTGTTTGGTGTTTTTGTCGAAAAAGTACATCAAGCCCAGTTCCCGATCGGTAACACCATCGGCAATTCTGATCATGTCGCGTCGATGAGGCAGAAAGGAACAGGAGTTTTCCGGTCCGATATAGCGGCGGTTAACATTTTGTGTACAGTTCGCGGAATAATAAAAAACGTCGGTGTCAATGGGTATTTGTTGTAGCAAGATTTGTAACGCATCTGCCGTCCATTTAATTAGTTCTTCCAAGTATGCCTTTTCCAACACTTCGGGATACGCGGGTAGAGTTCTAGTGTTGGGGCCGCTGTGAGTGTGGGTGCAACTTAAAATCACGTAGGAATCGTTAACCCCAAGTATTTCAGCGCATCTATGTCGGATATTTTTCAAATATTTCTCATCCATGCCGAGCAAGTCATAACTGATCATTAATGCCTGTTGTATCCCATTGTCAAGATACAGCATGGACAACTGTAGTTCATCAGCCTTGGCAACAGAAACGTCACGCGCACCGTAACCAGCTACAGGTGTACCTATTTCTGGAGAGATAATTTTCGAAGAAAAACGAATTTGCATTTTTACATTGTTCCTTGCAATATTTGGAGTTGTTCTGGCATCATTGCCGATTTAAACACAGTCTTGCGTAATATTCATAAAGGTGAAAATCGCGTATCGGCAGTCGGGGGACACTGGTGCATTCTTTGCGGTGCAGACAACGTGAATAGTTTTGCCTAGCAACAAGAATCAACCAATGTTCATCCGGAGTGAAACGCATCCCATAACGACACAGTTCCATTGACGAAACGGCGGCAGTACCACGCCGATGCAATCATCATGATGACAACGGAAGCTACAATCACCCAATTGAGAACGTGCATATGCATGGTTTCCACACAACCTTGTTGACTAAAAATTTCTGACACGCAAGGCGCGCAAAGAACCATTGAAATTAAACCCCGAATCCGGGTCGGTACTTATTCCGGCATCCCCGAGAAAATTTTGTTTTATCCGGCGATTATTCAACGGTACGCCCCCGATGCCTAGTACCCAGCCGTCTTTAATTAGGTTGGAACATGCAATTTTTGCCTCTTCCACATCGTCGACAAAAACTGTCAAATGGGTCAGATCATAGCTGATTTTGAATTCATACCAACGTCCAGACACCAGTTTGCGTGCGGCAGACCACTCATGCCTACCGTCTCTGGTGACAATCGCGCCAAATAAATTTCCGTCCCTGACCCGAACCGGTAATTGGTTGTAGATAACATTCAACAGGATTTGGTCGTTAACGTCATTGAGCCTAAATTCCATCTCAATAGTAAATGCGCTTTTAGAAAACAATGGAGGCGGTATCAGGATCGCATCTCCGGGTTTGAAATCGAGAGTCCAACGTCCATCTGTACAATTCCAAGTTGGAGGGTGGATAATGTTCCAGCCGGGAGCACTGTGAGTCCAATAGTCAAAGCCCCCGAGGATGCCGTCATAATCCCGGCAGCCGTCGCGTGCCGGAAGCAGGTGGTTCAAGCGCGGATCGAAGTCATACACGACATCGCGGGCTAATGCGGTGGGAACGGTTATATTTTTTGCGCGTTTGGTCGTCAAATCCCATATCGGCATTTCAACCGTTGGCTTATAATCAACTGCCAACATGGCAGGTTCGCTACGAAAAACTCTCCCCTCGCGCGTGACTACCCGCAGATAATATACCGGATTGGGGCGGGTGGAAAGTGGTGCCGATAAGGTGTAGTCAAGTTTGTGAACATCCAACGGAAAAGGCATTTCCGGCTGTTGGTCAAAAGCTACCAACTGCCACGAGACCCCCAGTGAGGCACATTGCCGCCACCGACGATATTTCAGCACATCAGCAACCCTTACTGTTGCCTTTTCGCCGCGCTGCTCTATCTTTAACTTGGCATCAGGAGTGGCGTAGAAAAAAAATTCCCGTACTCCGGCACCGCCCCCGATGGCACCAACGAGACGTTGTCCGTCCTGCCTGGGGGTCTTCATGCCGGATAATCCGTATTGATGTGGTGTCCGCACCATGATTTTTCCTTTAATCGCAGTTACAATCACAGTATCTCTCGCATATCCTGTAGTGCACGGAGTTTGTCTAATCCAGGCCAGAAGTTCATAGCCTTGAGGCGGAGTAAACTCATTTCTGGGATCGATCGCCGCTAAAGGTACATCGTCGGCCATTAATTCTACAGAGTTGATCAATTCAGGACACTCCACCCGACCGGCAACTTCTACCCCTTCGTCGGTGAATTTGAATTCAGCGGTAATCTTTTCCGGATCCGGCAGATCGCGCAAAGGGATTTTGACGTAACGGTGATATATATTGCTCGGCGCGACCAAACGGATATGCGGCAAGCCGCTTTTAATAACTACAGTTTTTCCGTCGCGAGTCACCTCCAGCAGAACTACAAGATAACGATGGGCGGCAAATTGTGCCGCAGGTTCAAGATGAAACGTTGACTCAATTTTCCGATGAGAAAATCGTCGCGATGGAAAACGTTTCAGCAGTTTCCCGTCTGGAGACATAAGTTTCAATACCACGGAATATGGTTCACCATCAGGATCCGGCAACCCCAGCAGTTCTATTGGAATTGGTGCTCCCAGTTCATTTTCCTGCCGAAAACTGAGTATAAAGTTAGGATAACGCCGCTCAACATCGGTGGTTTTTCGCCCTCGGATTGCATTGACAATTCGAACCGTGGCTTTAGCATCAGAAACCACTGGTTCGACGTGAGTGTTTTCATTGACTTCATTCCATTCTGGCATAACAATCAAATCTGGTTTTGCTGCGAGTGCAGTGGCTAAGCTGCGGCGCAGTGCCAGCGTTCCCTCTTCATCAACATTACTACTGGTTTTACGTACCTGACAATAGGCCTTGTGTGCACTTAATCCGAGTAGTTTTCTCCCTTTATACTGAGGCTCGTTGACCACGGCAGTAAACAGTGGAACAATAAATTTTTCATACGCTTCCGCGTTGAACACATGTTCAGGGAAGCCCGGTTTGGAAGCGGTAATGTGATTTGATCCGGAAAAATTAATGCCATCTACTACATCCAAATAGCGTCTGGCGTGAACTTTATATTCTTCGATTTTTCTTTTTGGGATCTGCCCGTTGCCACGCTTGAAATCGGCGCAAATCTGGTAGGCCAGTCCGCGCAATTCACAAAAAAAAAGCAGTTTCCCGGGGAATTTTGCTCGATAGTGAGCCAATGCTTCCTTCCATTGGTCAGGAGTTAGCGTTTCCCCGTGATAGCAACCAATCACCAATTTGCCATCAAATTTGAATACTGCTGGCGAAGCCAACGCCTTGTCAATGATTTCCTTCATTGGTGCGTGAAGCGACAACCACACGGGAGTAATTTCCAGCAGGATGACGTTTTTAAGTCCTTTTTCGTCGGCATATCTCACAGGATCAAGAAATCGTGCCGGGCGGCGCGGCATTGCAAAAAGGCCGAAACCATCGACAAATTCCAATGCACTGTCTAGTTGTCTGCGAAATCCCTCAGGAGTTCCGAGTTTGTTATACAGAGGTAGTGGTATTCCCGCCAAAGTGCGGTCAAAAAACAGCGGACGATCATTGAAGGTGCCACTTCCCAGGCTATATGCTCCAAGATAGTTTTTCATTAGGTCGTATTTGGCCTGAAGCCGCGGAAATATCCAAGTGCGGTCAAACATCTGCTGATGTTCTGCCCAAGGCAATGCCGTCAGGGGTTCTTTCGTGGGAATACGAGTAAATACTGCTTTAATTATCACAAAATCAATAGTTTGTTCCGTAAAACGCTTCTTCATGTTGAAATATATGCGCAACTGTTTTATCGGATCGGGCGGCTCTTCAAAATCGAAGAAAAAAACACCGGATTTCTCGCCCGCAATAGCCTTTACGTGAATATTTTTTGTCCCTCGAATCGACAAACCTAAATCCGTAGCGTTGAGTTGACCATCAAGCTGTAATTCCATCCGATTAAATTGACTCAATGCCACCGGCGGATCGAAATCCCACGACAATGAAGCTCCCGCGTCACGTGGAGTACCGGAAAACTTGCCTTCCTTCATTCCGGCATTCTTCCCGGAATAGTTGGCTCGCCAACCATTCAGCGGCAATACTCCATCCCAGGCATTCAGTGTTATAGCGCAAAACACAACCAGCAGAGAAAAAAATCTGTTCATATCAGTAGTTTTCCTTGTAAGGGTTTAGGGCGTTGGTGGATGCGGGAAAAACAATAAAATACAATGGATTGGCTGTGCCGCTCAGTCGGTAGGCAGATTGAAATTTCAATGAGCTGACATGACTGTCGGTATGGCAGATATTCATCTTTTGTTCATGCCTGAAATCCATGCGTGGGTCATAGTCCGGCAGCCCGCGAAAAAATGTGTCGCACGTAAAATTATAATGCGTCGAATCGACAAAAGCGAAATATAGTGACGGTCTTCTGAGTTTGTCAAGCTTTCTGAGTCGCACCTTATCATGGCTCGAATTGAAAGTGCCCAGCGTGGAAGTAGAATGCGCGTAGCTATAAAACTTCCAATTATCCTCGGGTGAAACAACGTTGGGCACGCGAGACGGGCAGCCGTTAAAGCCTTCTCCTGAGTTCCATTTTGACTCTGAACTTTTGCCTAAATTGCTGTAAAGCCACTGCCCATAATAACAAAATCCCTCCGTCACTCCATTGGCGTTGACCGTTTGTTGAGACAACATGAAACCATTAAAATCATTGGCATAGAATGCCAGCGCTACGCCATATTGTTTAAGATTATTGGTACAACTAATTGCCTTCCCTTTTTCCCGCGCTTTGTTTAATGCCGGTAAAAGCATTGATGCCAATATTCCTATAATAGCAATCGTTACAAGGAGTTCAATCAATGTAAAAGTGTTGGGTGCCAACAACTTATCCCTGTTTGACATTCGCCATTCTGCCAGCCTGTTTCGACGATTCTTTCTTGTACTGAGCTGCTTAGATTTTGTTTTGAGCATGCTTTCAATTTTCGAGTAATGCCGGTTCATTATACCACCCCGTTTTAAGTTCGTTAGAGAATTCAGAAAACATTTTCTCACAATTTTTTGCGTGATTGCCACTTTCAGTCTGGAGATTCGAAATCTGATAATTGCTACAATTTGAGTTGCTTTAACCGTTTTTTGCAACATTCTGGTCTATATAGTGCAACCAGAGACGAAACCCCTGCCCTTTAACCACAAATTAATATTCTTAGCTACACCTCCTGATTAAACGGTAATTTTTAATATCATATGCGAAACTTTTTTACATTGTTGGAATATGTTCTGATGAAAAAAAATTAGCCCTACTAACCGCCCCTTTCTCTTGTGTAAAATTCACTTTTTTACAGTTTGGGTTGTTTGATAAATTGTGCCCAACAGTGATTTCCGGACCAAGGTTCAGCTTGAATTGTGCTGATTTCGGCAGATGCTCGTCTCGCATCCAGTGGGTTAAGCGCGCCACCACTTCGTCCGCCAGTTTTTCCCGAAAGGTGGATGAATCCACCAGTAGGTAGGGGATGTTTTCCGGGATAAATTTTGCCTTGTCGGGACTCCCGACAACAAGCTGATGTCGACAGCGTATTCCCTGATGCTTCAATAGTTCCAGAATGCTTGATCCCATTAATACAAACAATGTTCGCTCCGAAGCAAATTCTGCCGCAGTTGGGAATGCTTTGGCAGCCAGCCAGAAATAGTTGTCGGGAAACGGGTGGCGCAAAAATTTTATCTGACGGGTATAAGAAACAACAAAATAAATTTGCTCCACCGGATGATCTTTCAAATAGGGACTGAGCAAGGCGGCATAATCTATTGTCGCGAAAGCATGATATAACTCTCGGTCGTCAGGGTATCCCAAAATCATATAAGGAAGTTCCGACTTTTTCAAATAAGTTCCAATTTCGGTATTGCTGTGAGGAATAATATTGCTGACTACGCCTCCCAGCAACCCGTTCCTAGACAGACTATCCAGGCGCCGCACTTGATCTTTTTCATCGGCATAAGGGATGAATAATACCTCAAAAGCGCATGCATTGAACCGAAAGGTCAACGATGGTAAAAGTTCCATAAAATACTGATTGTGGCCGTTATTGAAGTCTTTTTCTGACAAATGCAACATTACTCCGACCAAGGGGACTCGCTTGACCACCATTGAACGTGCCAGCAGATTGGGACGATAGCCCAGTTCGTCTGCAACACGCAATATCTCGGCTCGCCTTGCAAGAGAACAGCTTATGCGTCCCCGAGAGTGATTCAAGACTGCTGAAACCGCAGTGGGCGTTACCCCGCAGCGCTCGGCAATGTCCTTTAGCGTTGTTCGACTTCGGCCTTTCATTTAAATCCACCCTTTTAATTCATCGTTGAATTAAGTATACATGGTCTTTGATTTATTGTCAACACTAAAATGTAAAAGTTTTTCAAAAAATACACTGTCGGGTAATCCCTCACTCTTTCCTGGGCGATGCCGGCTGGGTCTCGTTTGACCTCAATTTTTGACGAATTTTTTTTCTCGTTTTTTTTAAAAGATTATTTGCATTTTTAACCGACAGCATTATATTGCTGTCGGTTAACA
>JAGYNC010000132.1 GCA_018400135.1 Victivallaceae bacterium | reverse complement strand
GCTTTATCGTTCACGGAGCCGATATAGATTTAAAAGTGTACTCCACACCTGTTGCGATCTCGCGGATGAAGCATTGTCTGAATGCCGGGACGTCTACGGGGCGTTGCATCTGGCTAACTGAATATCGAGGAGACGAAAACCGTTGCGCCGCAGAATCAGCAGCTCTTCCGGTTCCGGATAATCGAAAGCCGGATAGTCTATTGCCACAAATTTCAACGCGTAATCAAATTCGTTCACAACAGCATATTTAAACCCGGTCTGCACCGCAGCGCCAATTCCCATGTTGCACGGCAGATCCAGCACCGTAGCACGACCGTCAGCTCGTAATTTTGCCAGAGTGTCATCAGTGGAACAATCATTGACAGCAACAATCTCCCAGCGCTGATTATCCGGGGTATGTTTGGTTCGGGGTCAATACTACACAGCCTGGTGTTCTGTAAAGCTAATCGTTCCTCCTCGGGTGTCGTAGCCTCGACCCCACCCAAAGAGTGAGCGATTACCACCCGATAAGCAAATCCTGATTTTTTTATTTTACCGGGTTGAAAACCGGTTACAAGTGTGGCATTGTTAGGTCCAATCTGATTCATCCATTCATCAAGCATCGTGCGTCGGCATAGTTCGGGCTTTTTTCTGTATGAATTCTGGTTTATATTTATTATATAGTCAATCCTGAATCCGTAATAAACTGGCTAATTTTTGTTTCTGATAATTTGAAATATAATACTTTAACGTGGGTTCTCCGGTTAACCCGCCGGGTTAGGCGGAGAAATCCGTAACAATTTACCTTTCGGGGAAATTTGCTTCGGAGATATTATGACAAAACATATTTTCGTCACCGGCGGAGTGGTCTCATCATTGGGAAAAGGCATCACTGCCGCCGCACTGGCGATGTTGCTGAAACATCGCGGCTATCGCGTAGCCATGCAAAAAATGGACCCCTACATCAATGTTGATCCTGGCACTATGTCACCATTTCAACATGGTGAGGTATTTGTTACCGACGATGGAACTGAAACTGATCTCGACCTCGGACATTATGAACGTTTTGCCGGGGTATGCTGTTCCAAAGCGAGCAACTATACAACCGGCAAAATTTACAGCAATGTAATCGAACGTGAACGCCGTGGCGATTATCTCGGTGGAACAGTTCAGGTTATTCCTCATATTACGGACGAAATTAAAGACTCCATCCTCTCTTTGGCAAATCCGGATACCGACATTGCGATTACCGAAATCGGCGGAACCGCGGGTGATATTGAATCCTTGCCATTTCTCGAGGCGATCCGACAATTCAGGCACGAAAAAGGTATCGGTAATGCCATTTTCATACATTTGACGCTAGTGCCCTACCTCAGAGCCGCGGGCGAAATGAAAACCAAGCCATCGCAGCAATCCGTTGGCATTCTGCGCAACATTGGCATCGTCCCGGATATTTTAATTTGCCGTACTGAGTTACCTTTGAGTAAAGAACATTTTTCTAAGCTTTCCCTGTTTTGCAACGTAGCACAAGAAATGGTTATAGAAGAACAGGACGTCAAAAACTCGATTTACGAAGTGCCACTCGAGCTAGCCTATCAACAGGTTGATTTAAAAGTGTTGCGTCTGTTGGAGCTGCCGCCGCGTGAATTACATATTGATGAATGGCGAACTATGGTACAGCGGGTTATTGCCAATGATCGACCACAGGTGACTATTGCCGTAGTCGGTAAATATATCAGCCTGCGAGATGCTTACAAAAGTATTTATGAATCGCTTGACCACGCGGGGATTGCTAACAATTTTGAAGTAATCATCAAATCAATCGAATCCGAGGATTTAGAAAATTGCCGGGGATATGAACCTCTCGCCGACGCAGACGGTATTCTGGTTCCCGGCGGCTTCGGCAACCGGGGAATTGACGGAAAAATTAAGGCAATCCAATACGCTCGCGAAAATGACATTCCCTTTCTCGGGATTTGTCTGGGAATGCAGTGCGCGGTTATAGAATTCGCCCGCAATGTCCTGGGCTATCCGGATGCCGACAGCACCGAATTCAACCCCCAAACCAAACACCCGGTAATTTGCCTGATGAAAGAACAAGAACAGGTAACCCACAAAGGCGCCTCAATGCGGCTGGGGGCCTGGCCATGCACCCTCCGTGACGGGTCAAAAGCACTTATTGCCTACGGCAAGTCAGAAGTATCTGAACGTCACCGTCATCGTTATGAGTTTAACAACACGTTTCGCGAAGCATATCAACAGGCAGGACTCTTTATCAGCGGGACTTCACCTGATAATAAACTGGTGGAAGTAGTGGAACATGCCCACCACCCCTGGTTTGTTGCAGCACAGTTCCACCCGGAGTTCAAATCGCGCCCGTTATGCGCGCACCCTCTATTTCAAAACTTCATCAAGGCGGCAATGGAAAATAAACAAAAAAATACAACAACATAAGGATTATTTATGCCTAAACGCACAGATATCAGTAAAATTATGCTTATTGGTTCAGGTCCGATAGTTATTGGACAAGCCTGCGAATTTGATTACTCAGGCACTCAAGCTTGTAAAACCTTGCGCGAAGACGGCTACGAAGTGGTATTGGTCAACAGCAATCCCGCCACCATAATGACTGATCCGGATTTTGCCGACAGAACATATATTGAGCCTTTGACAACTGATATCTTACATGAAATTATTCGACGGGAGCGTCCCGACGCATTGCTGCCCACACTCGGCGGACAAACTGCGTTGAATTTGGCAATGGAACTCTACGACACCGGCATTCTTGAGCGTTATCGCGTTGAAATGATCGGAGCTCAGGGCCAGGTTATCCGTCGCGCTGAAGACCGTGATCTTTTTAAACAGACCATGAATGAAATTGGCATGGAAAGCCCACTCAGCGGTTCAGCACATTCGCTTCAGGAAGCAAAGTTGCTTCTCGATGAAATAGGCAGTTTCCCCGTAATTATACGTCCCGGCTTCACTCTTGGCGGCACCGGCGGGGGCATTGCTCATAATTTTAAGGAATTTGAAGATATCGTCGCGCGCGGCCTGGAAGCCAGCCGTAACAAGGAAGTGCTGATCGAAGAATCATTGCTCGGCTGGAAAGAATTCGAACTCGAAGTAATGCGCGATAAAAAAGATAACGTGGTGATCGTCTGTTCTATCGAAAACCTTGACCCGATGGGAATTCATACCGGCGACAGTATCACCGTTGCTCCCGCCCAAACTCTCACCGACCGCGAATACCAGAACATGCGCGATGCTACCATCAAAGTCATGCGCGCCATTGGTGTTGAGACTGGCGGCTCCAATGTACAGTGGGCTCTCAATCCACAGGATGGACGGTTGGTGATAATTGAAATGAACCCGCGTGTGTCGCGTTCATCGGCTCTGGCCTCCAAAGCCACCGGATTCCCCATCGCTAAAATCGCCGCCAAATTGGCAGTGGGCTATACTCTGGATGAAATTCGTAACGATATCACACGCGAAACTCCCGCCTGCTTTGAACCCAGTATTGATTACGTGGTCACCAAAGTGCCGCGGTTCGCGTTCGAGAAATTTCCCGCTGCCGACAGTACGCTGACTACTCAAATGAAGTCCGTTGGTGAAGTAATGAGTATCGGCAAAACTTTCAAACAATCATTTCAAAAAGCATTGCGTTCACTTGAAATAGGTCGGGCCGGATTCGGCGCCGACGGCAAAGACAACAAATATCAGACAATGGCAGACAGCGAAATCGAGGCCGAACTGATTCGTCCCAACGCATTCCGCTGCTTTATAATTCACGAAGCGCTGAGTCGCGGCTGGAGTATAGAAAAAATCAGCGAACTGACTGGTGATATAGACCCCTGGTTTCTACGCCATATGCATGAACTGGTAGCTTTTGAAGATGAAATCAAAGCCGTCAAAAATCTCGCCGGTATGAAAAAAGACCCCGCCCGGCTGCTTCAGGCTAAAGAATTCGGCTTTTCCGACCGCCAACTGGCCTGGTTGCTCGGGTGCAACGAACTCGAAGTATATCAAGCTCGAAAAGAACTGAACATCCTCCCGGTATTCGCGCTGGTAGATACCTGCGCCGGTGAATTTGATGCATATACACCATATTACTATTCAACTTATGGTGGTCTCGACGAGTATAAGCCCAATAATAAAAAATCCATCATGATTCTTGGCGGTGGACCCAATCGTATCGGACAAGGAATTGAATTTGATTACTGTTGCGTTCACGCCTCTTTCGCGCTGAGAAATGCCGGGTTCGAAACTATCATGGTAAACAGCAATCCGGAAACCGTCAGCACCGACTATGACACCAGCGACAAACTCTATTTCGAACCGTTGACATTAGAGGATGTACTGCATATCTACGAACGCGAGAAGTGCTCAGGTGTCATCGTCCAATTCGGTGGACAAACCCCACTCAATCTGGCAAAATCATTGGCTGAAGCAGGGGTCAATATTATCGGCACTTCGTCGGAAAATATAGAGGCCGCCGAAGACCGTGATTTTTTCAAAAAATTGGCCGAGAGACTGGATATTAAACAACCGCCCAACGGAATCGTAACAAACGTGGAACAAGCAGTAAAAGTAGCCAATGAAATCGGCTACCCGGTGCTGATGCGCCCGTCTTTTGTCCTGGGTGGTCGCGCCATGGTCATTGTCTACAAAGAATCTTACCTGCGAAAATACATGGAGGAAGCAGTACAGGCCTCAGAAGAACGTCCGGTACTGATCGACCGTTTTCTCGAGGATGCGATTGAACTTGACGTTGATTGTATATCCGATGGCACAACTACTGTCATCGGTTCGATTATGGAACACGTAGAACTCGCCGGTATCCATTCCGGCGACAGTGCCTGCATGATTCCTTCAATTTCCCTTTCAGAACAAGTGCTGGATCAGGTGCGTGCTCACAGCATGGCACTGGCAAAGGAACTTCAGGTCTGCGGTCTGATGAATATTCAATTCGCGGTAAAAAATGAGGAAGTTTACATTCTGGAAGTAAACCCCCGCGCGTCTCGTACCATACCGTTTGTCAGCAAAGCAATCGGTGTCCCCCTGGCAAAATTGGCCGCGCTGTGCATGGCCGGACACAAACTCGAAGATATGGGCTTTACCCATGAAATTGCCCTGAAACACACTGTCGTCAAGGAAGCGGTGTTCCCCTTTGTTAAATTTCCCGGAGTGGATATCGCGCTGAGCCCGGAAATGAAATCTACCGGCGAAGTTATGGGACTGGATATCTCGCCGGGACTAGCCTACCTCAAAGCACAGATCGCCGCCGGCAACTCACTGCCATGTGGCGGCAATGTCTTTGTCGGCTTCCGGGATATCGACAAGGAACCGGCAATCCCAATGGTTCGCGAACTGATTGAACTCGGTTTCACCATTTATGCCACACGCGGTACTTCAACCGTACTCTATAACGCGGGCATCGCCACCAGGGCGATCTTCAGAATTTCCCGCGGCCGTCCTAATCTGTTGGATATGATGCAGCAACATGATATCGCCTGGATTATCAACACCCCTGAATCCAGCGCTGAATCCATGGTGGACGAGATTCAAATGCGTACTCAAGCAGTAGCACACGGTATCCCTATTACCACCACTCTCAGCGGCTGTTGGGCAGCTATCGAGGGACTCAAAGCTTTGAAAACAATGGGACGCATGGAAATCTGCAGCCTCCAGGAATACCATCGCCACGCGCCCCAAATCAATCTGAATTAGTGCCTGGCTGAAAATAATCTAAGTAGTTTATGGCAAAGATGTTATCGTAGCGGCAGGCGGTTTGCGCCCAAAACGCTCAATAATAAACTCTATCCCGTACAACGCAATCAGCAACAGTACGGGTGTAGCTGGCATTCTGAACCGCCAGTCGAGGTTGCCAATCGGCAGTACCAAGAAATAACCGATAAAAAACAGTGCGCCAACAAGCAATTCATACTGTCGTTTTTGCAGTAGTCGCACAAACCCAATACCAATTGCACACCATAGCAATGAATAGTAGACCAGATAAACTAAAGTCAGTATCATTGCGTAAGGGCTGCCGGCAAAATAATGTTTAAATGCCGCCAACGGACCAGCACGACGCAAAACATCCAGAGTCCCCCGGTTGCCGGAAGTAATCCTTAAACGCTCTAACAACGGATTGATGTCGGGCATAAAAAAATTAATCATATCGCGCGGTGCCCACAAACAGAACCCCAAAAAATTTTCCAATAACAACTGTCGTCCCAACCTGCCGGCAATCCGATTCCGAGCCAACCAGTCATCAGTTTCAGGCAACTGCCGGTTCAATTGTTCACGCATCTCGTCAAATGGAATATTCTGCTTCCAGGAAAGGTAGCTACCAGCCTTGTAATGAAGTAGCATGTAATTGCCTATGGTAGAGTAAAATGCAGAACCATGCCTGAGGTAATTACGGCCTGTCCATAGCCCCTGAAACAAGTTGGCGCAAAAAATGAAAAGAATAATAGCGCGCCAGCTTTTCTTCTTCCAAATCAGCCATGCGGCAAAAATAATGAAGAGAAACATCCCTGCCGGTCGACATAACGTGGCCGCAGACAAACAAAGTCCCGAAATTACGTGTCGCCCGAAAAACAAGGCAATCAAAGCCGCTATTACAAAAAAAACAAAAACGGTTTCAGATAAAGGCACAGTTGCGACCGCAATCATACCGGGAGTCAGCAAAAACAACACTGGCGCCCATTGGTGATGCCGCAATTCAAAATGTTGTGCTAATCGCTGAAAAATCAGAATGATACCGAACAGCGCCAACGCGTTAGGAATCAGATAGTCGGCAGGTCCAGCCCAATGGAACAATGCAATCAACAGCGGATAGCCGGGAGTTCTGATTCCATAAGAATAAATATCATCTTTAGAAGTAGCCCAATAATCGCCATTGAGATTATGACTGATTCGCAAATAACCGTCGCAATCAGGAAAAGGGTAGTCGCGCAAACCCCCGACCACAGCCAACAGCAACATAATTCCGACCGGAAGTATCGCCCAGGCAATCGCAATACGATTCCGATATAACATTCCTGAAAATTTATTCAGCATATTGAACCTGTAACATAGCCGTATTATTCTATAACTAACGCTGTGGAAAATTCAATGCAGGTTTTCACCGCACAAGACACCGCGTAGTCACTCAGTTAATCCCGTATCGCGGGATCATTACCAACATGACAGATGTGCCGTAACGAATTTCCCCGAAGGGTAATACTTATTGTAAGACCTCACTCTTTGGGTGGGGTCAAGGCTACGACACCCGAGGAGGAACGATTAGTGCTCTGTAGTATTGACCCCGAACCAAAGGAAAAAGTGAGGCATTACTCGAAATTTCTAAAATA
>JAGYNC010000131.1 GCA_018400135.1 Victivallaceae bacterium | reverse complement strand
AACGGGCAAAGCCGGTGGAGGGACGGGCTCCTGTCCGTCCGAAAAGTATACCGGCCGCAGGCCGGTGGAGGGACGGGCTCCTGTCCGTCCGAAAAGTAGTGCCAAGGACGAGGAAGGGTTATCGCACGAAGGCACAGAGGCGCATGAAAGGGAAAAAATGAAAAGTGCAAAATGAAGAATTAGGGGATGGGGAAAGGGAGAAACCACTAATCTTCACTAATCCGACACTAAATCAAGTAAAGACCGAACACATTGGGAATCGGTCGAAGCGAACGGCGGCGAGAGTGAATAACGAGTAGAAAAAGAGCAAGAGTAAGAGGTTGCCAAATGCAGGGGCACGACAATAATAGGATGGATTTATGGACAATAAAGAATTGATGACGGCTTTTTTTGAAGTTTACGGAGAACAGCCGCAGGTGGTGGCATCTGCTCCAGGGAGACTGGAAATTCTCGGCAACCATACCGACTATAATGAGGGCGTGGTTTTGAGTTGCGCGGTGGAACAGCGAACCAAAATTGCCTTGCGTCCGATGCCGGGAAAATGTTGTCGGGTATTTGACCTGACCTATCAGGATAAAGCGGAATTTTCACTTGACGAGATTGACAATCCACGCCCCGGCGAATGGATAAATTATGTTAAAGGAGTTGTTGCAGGGCTGAAAAAACGAGGGTTTAACCCGGGCGCTTTTGATGCCGTTTTGCACAGTACCGTGCCATTATCGGCTGGCATGAGCAGTTCTGCCGCGCTGGAAACGGCGGTCGGGTTGGCATTGGGAGAAGCTTTTAGCATCAAATTGGATAAAACAACGTGGGCTAAAGTCGGACAAGGCGTGGAAAATGATTATCTTGGGGTGAATACCGGATTACTCGATCAGTTCAGTTCAATTTATGGCTGTAGAAATGCTCTGATATTGTCCGATTTTCGTATCAATGGGGTGGTCAAAACTGTTGCCGTGCCTGCTGGCTATCGGCTGGTAGTGGTAAATTCAATGGAAAAACACAACCTCGTCGATTCGGAATATAATGTTCGACGGCTTAATTGTGAAAACGCCGTGGCTAAATTGCAGCAGAAGAATCCGGAAATAAAGGCGTTGCGTGATGTTACCATGTCCCAACTTGACGCGGCGGAAAAGGCATTGTCGGTTCTTGAATACCGCCGCGTAAAACATATTGTCGGTGAAAATGAACGAGTCTTGCAGGGGGTTGTTTTTCTTGAAAAAGGTGATGTGGCTGCTTTCGGAAAACTTTTGTTCGAATCTCACGCCAGCTCCAGAAGAAATTTCGAAAACAGCACACCGCGTCTGGATTATCTGGTGGAGTTGGCCGCATCACTCCCGGGTTGCCTGGGAGCCAGATTAAGCGGTGGCGGCTTTGGCGGCATATCCATTCACCTGGTCGAAGACGCGGCGGCAGCCACCTACGCGGAACGCGTTGCTACCGCCTTTAAACTTCACACCGGCACCGCCCCGCAAGTGATTCACTGTGCCATTGGTGATGGCGCGACGGTCGAACGTGTAAGCGTTAAGTAATCCCGATTTGTCGAAGTCGGGAAAAAGTAACTCAAGCTTCCGGCTTGAGAAGAAAAACCGCAAGCAATAATGATTGCGGTACCGTACATAAAGACAAGAAATTGATATCAGAACAGAGACCGTGAGAAGAAAAGCCTTCAGGACATGCGGAGCATGAACCCTGAAAGGCTTTTCGAGCACGGTCTAACTAGTGGAGATAACGCCTGATGTGTGGCATTGCCGGAATTATCAATCACCCGGAACGCGAAACCGCTTCCGGCATTGTTGAGCGGATGACGACTGCGTTAACGCATCGCGGACCTGACGAATACGGTTTTTACGTGAACGAACAGGTTGCCCTGGGACACCGTCGCTTATCTATTATCGATCTTGACAACGGCGGACAGCCACTCGCCAATGAGGACGGGTCTGTTCACATTGTGTTCAATGGTGAAATTTACAATCACATCGGACTGCGAACTGATCTCGAACAGCGCGGACATGTTTTTCGTACCAGATGCGACACCGAGGCGATTATCCATCTTTATGAGGAATATGGAATAGCATCAATTGACATGCTTGATGGAATGTTCGCGTTTGCCATTTATGATGCCAACAAAGGGCAGGTATTGCTGGCACGAGATCGATTGGGACAGAAGCCGCTGCTTTACTTCCGTACGTTGGCGGGACAACTGGTGTTTGGCAGCGAATTCAGCAGTCTCAAAGCGCATCCGGAAATGCCGCGCGAATATGATCTACAGGCGTTGCACGATTATTTATCTTTTCAATATGTTCCATCGCCGCGAACAATCTATCAACAGGTTTATAAATTACCACCGGCGCATTGTCTGCAGTTTGATATTGCCTCCGCTGCTATTCGCGTTGAACCTTATTGGCAACTTGATTTCAGCAAAAAAACTACTTTGTCCTTCGCGGACGCGACAGTTCAACTCAGGGAACTGCTGACAGAATCCGTGCAACGCCGTTTGATGGCTGACGTGCCCCTGGGCGCATTTTTGTCCGGCGGAGTTGACTCGGCGATTATCACGGGAATCATGAGCAAGCTGTGCGGGCAGGGGGTTAAAACTTTTACCATTGGCTTCAATGAAACACAGTATGACGAACGGCAATACGCGATTGCGGCTACGGAAGCTATCAACCGGCACGGACAAGCGCCCTTGCTCCATCATGAGAAAGTTGTTGATGCCGGAGATTTCGACATACTGACTGCGCTGGTGAAGCATTACGGCGAACCCTACAGTGATGCCTCGATGCTGCCCACTTTTCTCTTATGTCAGTTTGCCCGGGAATCAGTTACTGTAGCTCTGAGTGGCGACGGCGCGGACGAACTTTTTGCCGGGTACGAACGTTATCTGGTGATGAAATATACCGGATATTGTGATATGATGCCGCCCATGCTACGTCGATTACTGTTTGGTGTTCCTGCCGCATTATTGCCGGATGCCGGAGAGCGTACGCGCTTGGGACGTTTACGACGCATATTGCGAACGTGTGCCTCGAATCCTTCGCGGCGTTACCTCGATGTCATTAATCGTTTCAGTGAAGAGATGAAACGCTCAGTTTACGGAGAAGCTCTTACGACACAAGCGTTGAATGCCAGCTATGATGCGCTGGATGCATTCAATGAACAATGTTCCTCCAGCCATCGGGTGGAAAAATATGCTGAACTGGACATCCATACTTACCTGCCGGGCGATATTCTGACCAAGGTTGATATCGCGTCGATGGCCTGTTCGCTCGAAGTACGTAATCCGTTTTTGGATCACCATGTTGCTGAATTTGCCGCTTCGCTGCCGTTTAGTTACAAGCAGTCCGGCGCGTCACGCAAACATATCCTGAAAGCAGCTTTCGGTGATTTGCTGCCGCCGACAATTCTGAACCGGAAAAAACGCGGATTTGGTGTTCCAATCGCGGCCTGGCTGCGTTGTCAATGGCGTGATAAAATGACTGAGCTGCTGCTCGATGGTCATGGAGTAACAAAAGGATTTTTCAGTCGGGCAGCATTGCAAAATATGATTGACGCTCATGTTTCCGGCAAGACAGATTACAGCTACCCGCTCTGGAGTATTCTGGTTTTTGAACTTTTTCTTCAGCATGATACATAATTAGTGCCTGAACGAAAAAGGACTTTTTCGTCGGCACTAATTATAAACACTGACGATTTATAATAATGTAGCGCAGACACTCCTGTCTGCGAAGTCTTTAAAAAATATTTTGGCACCAGGCAGAAAGATGACTCGCACATTTGATTTGCATTATTGGAAAAAACGGTTTATATTCTTTGGCTATCGGGAACAGAGAGGTACCTGAAGTTAATGATTTTTTTGTGGAATTCGGCCGCTATCAGCTTCCGACATATTGTTGTCGGGTGTTGATACCGCGATTCCGCAATGAACAAGTAAGCTTCCGATTTTCTCGACTTCCTGATACTATTGTTGCGCGGAAAATGTTTATCCGCGCCTGATTGTTTCATCTTTATTACTCGCAACGTTGTCTTGATAGTGTTTGCCGGAACAGTTTTCCGCGACTATCGAGAATGTTTCTGTAAAATTTCAGAACAACGGATGACCGATAAGACGTTGCACCCAACAAAAAGGACAAGAAAATGAGTGAGGAAAAAATCATTTTCGACGTTGCCGAAGGAAAATCAATTGAAATTTCTTCCGGTAAAATGGCAAATTTGGCTCATGGATCGTGCTTGGTGCGCATGGGAGACACCATTATTTTGGTGGCTGTCTGCTCCGGCCCGTCAAGGCCGGGAACCGATTTTCTGCCGCTGCAGGTGGATTATCGGGAAAAATATGGCGCTGCCGGCAAATTTCCCGGCGGTTACATCAAACGTGAAGGCCGTCCCAGCACCAAGGAAATTCTTACCTGCCGCGTGACTGACCGCCCCTTGCGTCCGCTTTTCCCTAAAGGATTTTATGACGAAGTGCAGGTACAGGCACTGTTGCTCAGCGCTGACGGCGAAAATGAACCGGACGTGCTTTGTATGCTGGGAGCTTCGGTTGCACTGACATTGTCGCACTTACCTTTTCATGGCCCGATCGGCGCGTTGCGGGTTGGCAAAATCGACGGCAAACTGGTAGCGAATCCAACGCACACTGAAATGCAGAAGAGTAGCATTGATTTGATTTATGCCGGGTTGCCTGACAAGGTTATAATGATTGAGGGTTCGGCCGATTTTTGTTCTGAAGCCGAATTGGAAGAGGCAATGCGTTTCGCCAATGAAGCGGTTAAAATTCAGGTTGAAGCACAAAAACAATTGGCAGCTAAAATCGGTAAAACTAAAGTTGAACCGGTCTTGCACCTCGTGCCGGAAGCGTTGGAACAAGCATTGACTACATTTTGTGCCGGCAAAATTGAGGATATTTGTCTGATTCATGGCAAAAATGATCGAATTGCCGCCATTGATCAGCTGAGCAAAGAAGCCGAAGCCGCGTTGGTACCACAGTTCGCGGATATGGATGCTGAAACTTTTTCTCTTGAACTACACAAAGGGTTGAACGATCTGGTCCAAAAAGCTACCAGAACCGCTATTCTCGAAAAGCAATATCGTCCGGATGGCCGCGGGATAGAAGATCTCCGCGAAATTTCATCCGAAGTTTCAGTATTGCCGGTGGTTCATGGCAGCAGTCTCTTCTCGCGAGGCGAAACTCAGGCGCTGGTTATTGCCACTCTGGGTGGGGAAAAGGCTAGTCAGGGATTTGACAATATTACCGGCAATCCCGAATCCGTTGATAATAAACGGTTTTATCTGCATTACAACTTTCCAAATTACAGTGTTGGTGAAGTTGGCCGCATCATGGGGCCGGGTCGACGTGAAATTGGACACGGCGATTTGGCAGAACGTTCCATTGCCAAGGTTGTGCCCCAGGATTTTCCCTACGTGGTGCGTTGCGTTTCCGAAATTATGGCCTCAAATGGCTCAACCTCAATGGCTTCAGTTTGCGGTGCCTCGCTGGCTTTAATGGATGCAGGCGTTCCGATCAAGGCCCCGGTTGCCGGTATTTCTTGTGGGCTGGTTACCGGCAATGGGAAAGAGTTGTTGCTTACTGATATTCTTGGTGCTGAAGACCATTTTGGTGATATGGATTTCAAAGTTTGCGGAACACGTGATGGCATTACCGGATTTCAGCTTGATTTAAAATTGCCGGGTATTGCTATTGACTTGCTCTGCAAGGGAATGGAACGCACCCATGTGGCCAGGATGAAAATTCTTGACAAGATGGAAGCATGTATTTCTACACCCCGAACCGAAGTAAGTGAACGTGCTCCACGGATTCAGGTAATAACTATTAATCCGGATAAAATCGGCGCATTGATTGGTCCCGGCGGCAAAAACATCAAGGCAATTACCGAAGAAACCGAAGCTTCGATTGATGTTGATGATAGTGGGACAGTGAAAATTCTGGCTCCAAACAAAGCCAAACTTGACGAGGCGGTAGCCCGGGTTCAGGCTTGTACGGCGGAACCGGAACTCGGCCACACTTATCGCGGTAAAGTAACGGGAGTCAAAGATTTTGGCGCATTCGTCGAAATTATGCCGGGTTGTGAAGGCTTGCTCCATATCTCCGAAATGGCTAATTATCGTGTCGGAAAAGTCACAGATATTTGTGATGTCGGCGCATTTGTTACTGTTAAAGTAATCGACATTGATCAATCCGGTAGAATCCGGTTGAGTCGCAAAGCCGCTTTGGAAGAGATAGAAAAATAATAAAATCACATACAAAATGCCGTACCGTCGAATGCGGTGCGGCATTTTTTTATGTCCATAATTATTGCCGACGAAAAAGGGCTTTTTCGTCGGCAATAATTATCTGTTCTTCATTCTCGGATCCAGCGCGTCCCGCAAAGCATCACCAAGGAGATGCAGCGCCAGCACTAGAATAAACATAAATCCGGTAGCAGCAGCAACTTCCCACCATACTCCGCGCCACAGTCCTTCTTGTCCATCGGAAATCATTACGCCCCAACTGGGAGCCAACTGTACTCCCAACCCTAAATAACTGACCATAACTTCAATCATGATAGCATAAGCGAAGCGCAGCGTAAAGTAGATTATAACCAGATGAAATAAGTTTGGTAGAACATGACGGATAATTATACGGTAGTGGGAAGCACCGGCAACTCTGGCTGCTTGTACATAGCCTGCTTCCCGTAATTTTAAGGTTTCGGCTCGCACGACCCGACACAGGGTTACCCAACCGGTAATGCCAATTGCCACGTAAACCGCCATCATGCCGGGGTCTGAGTTGATACCAACGGCAAAACGGTTCAAGGCGGTCGCGATGGACGGACAAAGAAAGCCCTTTGTTGCCAATAGCGCAAATGCGAGAATGAACAACAATGTTGGCATTGAAGCAAAAGTACTATAAAGCCACACCACAAATTCATCAGTTTTTCCACCAAAATAACCGGCAACAACCCCGAGAGTTACGCCGATTGCGGCTGAAATTAATGCGGCAGATACCCCAACTTTAACTGCGGTTGCGCTGCCTGCTACCGCGCGCCATAAGACGTCACGTCCCAAATAATCAGTTCCCATTAGGTTTGCAGGGGAGGGCGGGGTAAAACGTTGTTTCATATTGTCTCTGGCATAAATCGGCGTTATTCCGCGGTTGAGACAACTATATTCATACGCCTCAATCGCCACTGCCATGAAAAGATAGCTGGAAACGACAATTAAGCTGGTTAACGCTATTTTATCTTTACATAATTGTCTCAGAGTCTGCAATGTATTATTCCTTTAACGCCATCAACATTGTATTCAGTTTGTAATGCCTCACTCTTTCCTTTGGGACGGG
>JAGYNC010000130.1 GCA_018400135.1 Victivallaceae bacterium | reverse complement strand
GGTAATGCCACACTCTTTTTCTATTCGGTGTCCGCTCTCGTCGCCGTTCTCCTTGACCGATATGATAACAGTTTAGCAGTGTTCTGCTTTGACATTACGAATATTTCCACCAGCCATTTCCGGCGGGACGGCTTCGACGACTGAAGCTTTCCCGTTTGGAAAAATCGGTTGGCGGTTTTTGCTCGATTTCCCCGACAAGTAGCCGGATTGACGGTGGTGTCCATCGGCTGCCAAGTATTGGTTCATGGACGTGAGTCCATATCTATCAATGTTATTATTAGGCAAACTGTTCAAGAATTTTTTTCAGCTTACGGGCAATCATTGCCATGCTGTAGCGGCTTCTGACTGCTTCGCGGTTGTGTCGGCGCCATGACTCATAGCTTTCGGGATGTAATAGTGCTGCCGTCACATTTTCCAGAAAGTCTTCAGAAAATTCTTTTTCTGGAAATCGAATATACTGAATTTGTTCGGCCTCCGGCAAATGTTCACCAACAACCTCGGCAAACACTGCTTCCGGATAATAACGCCGGCAGGCGATCGGAATTCCACCTGCGGATGCCTCGATAATAGGCAAGCCGCGTCCTTCCGTTTCACTGGGGAAAAGGATTAAATCTGCCAACTGGTAAATTTCTTCGATACACAGTGGCTTCAAATTCATAGCTTCGAAACATGGATGGTTCTCATGTCCCACCGAAAAGACCAGAAATATCCGGTCCGCCGTTTCCGGGGGAAGCGACTCGGTCATTCTCATATAGGTGGCAAGAATAAGTTCCAAATCCTGCTGATGTTCGATCGGTGTTGGTCCGGTGATGTGAAGAATAAGTTGACAAGCCGAATTTTTTTGAAAGTACTCAGCAAAAGGGTGATAGCGCAACAGTGCTTCAAACAGCTCGATATCTCTTTCTATGTGCTTACGTGAAATAATTCTGGTTGGCTGTAAACAATATAACGTATTCGGCGCCGCCAGATTCAATTTTAGTCCGGCACGATTACCGCAGGCTAGTGGTTGTTGATTATGCAGCCAGGCGTTAAGATCGGCAAGATGTTTTTTCACGTCGATCACATCTATTTCCGGAGCTCCGTCAGAAACGATATAGTTCATTCTGGAACGAACGGATTTGAGCAACTCGGGGGTCGATTCGATAAAAAATTCGTCACTCACTGATGTACCCAATTCAAATACCCGTTCAGGCGCAAACCCGAACTTCTCAATCAAAGTATTGCTCTGTTGTGAATTGATGTTGACTTGCACCCAACGCGGTCCATTCCACGGATACATCGATTCAAATAAGCTGAAAAACTGGTGATTCATCTGATTGTGAAAAAAAGAGTCCCGTGGGCCGGGAGCTTCATCAGGCAGCCGTTCCGACGCGGGTTTCCCGCCCTCCCAGTAATAATCGTGGTTTGAACTGACTACGTAAGCATTAAGGATTTCACTGACGAGGATTACCGCCAGTGTCAACGCAGGATTTCCGGGGTTGGAAGCAACATTTACCGGGATCAGCACACGAATACCGCGATGCTCCAGATATTCTCCAAGTTTTGCCGCGAAGTCAGCAGCCTGCCGCCAAATTTCTCCAGCCATTTCTTGTGAAATTTCACTGCCGGCCGGCATATCTTCATAAAAAAGACGAGAAAAATATTTACCGTCACACCATTTGTCCCAACCGTTGATATTATCAATATGGCAGCGATGCCACTCCGGCTTGAGTACAGTATCCGCCTGTTCGCTGAAATCCCCGCTGATAAAATGTAAAGGGAGGCCGGGGAAAATTTGCTCCAGGCATTCAGCGTATTTATGAATTTCGATTGAAACTCCATCAATACCGAACTCGTAGGTAACAAATGCCACTCCGCGCTGGATGGTAGAACGAAACTCTTCCGCATTGAGGGGTTTAACGCGAGATGATTCGACTCGTAACCGTTCCATAATTCGAGTAATATCCGACCAGTCATGAACCTTGCCGGCATATTCTTGTAATTTACTATTAATTTTCTCCATGTCACCTCCTTTTGAAGTCGTGATAAAATAAAAACGTAATATTGCGAGACAAATAACGACTGATAATCAGTTCCGGTTATTTTCGCCCAAGCATGAAATTTTCTTTGGAACCACTTACACTATTCCCCGGTTTGTGCGATATTTCAAACGGTTGCGGCAACATTCAGCGTATTTGCTTTTTGAACACAACCATATATATTGTCCGGCATTATCGTCGCCGTTGAAAGTTATAATAAACGGAACAGGTCATGAGCAACACAAAAAAAGAATTACAAGGCAGCCAGATTGCCATAAAAAGTCTCGAGAATGAAGGGACAGAGGTCATATTTGCTTATCCCGGCGGGTTTTCACTGGAGCTACATCAGGCTCTTCAGGAATCATGTATACGGGTGATTTTGCCGCGACACGAACAGGGCGGCGCGTTTGCCGCCGGGGGATATGCCCGCGCTACCGGTAAAGTTGGAGTTTGCATGGCGACCAGCGGGCCCGGCGCCACCAATTTACTTACCGGTATTGCTGACGCTTATTTGGATTCTGTCCCTCTGGTATGTATAACCGGCCAGGTGCCGGCATCAATGATCGGCAAAAATGTTTTTCAGGAAACTGACACCATCGGCATAACAAGACCAGTTGTTAAACACAGTTACCTGGTACTTGACGCTATGGACTTACCGCGAATCATCAAAGAAGCCTTCTATTTGGCGCGTAGCGGTCGCCCGGGCCCGGTGGTGATAGATATCCCCAAAGATGTTCAACAGCAGCTATGTCTGCCTGATTTCAATCCGGAAATCCATTTTACCGCCTATGAGCCTCATGTCGCGCTGAAGGAAGAGGATGTTGATGCCATAAGAAAAATGATTCAAGCCAGCCGATGTCCCTGCATCTATGCCGGCGGCGGCATCATTACGGCGGAAGCCTCGAATGAACTGTTAAAATTTGCCGAAAATTACAATATTCCGGTAGTGACCACGCTGATGGGTATTGGCGGTTTTCCGGACAATCACCCACTGAGTCTGAAATGGCTCGGCATGCATGGCACTGTTTACGGCAATAATGCTGCCAACGAATGTGATCTGCTGTTGGCGTTTGGCACCCGATTCGATGATCGGGTTACCGGTAATCCAGCCAATTTTGCGGTTAATGCCAAAATTGTACATGTCGACATTGATATTTCGGAGATTAATAAAAATAAGTCGGCTCACTTGGGAATAGTTGCCGACATAAAAGATATGTTAAGCGCGCTGAATGAGGAACCGAGTTTTCAGGATTATACTGAATGGCATCAGAAAATTAAAGCGTGGAAGCAACAATTCCCACTCACCTACGTCAGAAAACCGGATCGCGTACAGCCGCAGTATGTTTTGGAAAAACTTTACGAAATGACCAACGGGGAAGCAATAATCGTTCCAGGCGTAGGCCAGCATCAGATGTGGGCCGCGCAATATTACCGCTACTCCCGGCCACGGCAACTGCTTACCTCCGGAGGTCTTGGCGCAATGGGGTTCGGTTTGCCGGCCGCAATGGGAGCCAAAACGGCATGTCCCGAAAGTCTGGTTATCAATATTGATGGCGATGGCAGCTTTCAGATGAATATCCAGGAACTTGGCACACTGCACGTGGAGGAGATCAACCTAAAAATGATTATCCTCAATAATCAACACCTGGGAATGGTTGCCCAGTGGGAAGATCGCTTTTACGGTAGCCGTCGCGGCAACACGAAACTGGAAAATCCGCGAATAAATCGTCCATACCCTGACTTTGTCACCATTGCCAAAGGATATGGTATTGAAGGACGCGAAGTGTACACTGTTGATCAATTGGAGTCGGCACTAAACGAAATGCTGGCTGCCAAAGAATCTTTTCTGCTGGATATTCATACCGGTTATGAGGAACACGTTTTACCGATGATTCCGCCGGGCAAGGACTATCGTTCCGTAATTACCGAATAACTTTTTATAGAAATAATGATTTCACGGGAGAGTCCTGATGAGTGAACATGATATAAAAAAAACTAATACAATTACTGTTAAAACCGGCAATTACAGTCCGACCGAAAAGCGTCCGGAAAATTGCGTTCCAATACTTTCTCTTAAATCCACTCTGGTTTTTCCCTATACGCTGGCCCCACTGGTTATCGAAGGCGAACACAATACCGCAATGGTTCGGCGTTGTTCTGCTGAAAACAGGCTGCTGGGATTTTTTCCGGAAACACCTTCGGAAGCGGAAAAAATAGATGAATCGGTGGATATTCAGTTTGAAGAAATTTCTTATCAGAACAAAAAGATTACAAAAATAGGAGTCCTGGTAAGAGTCGTCAAAATGTTGAACTTCCCTGACGGCACCGTCAGAATTCTGGTTCGTGGCCTTAAAAGGATCAGATTTGAACAAGAATTTGTTGACCGCGACAACATTTCATGCGTTATTTATCAGGAACTCGTTGAACCGGAGGATGATCGTGTGGAAACGGCCGCGATGGCCAGAAACGCGATTAATCAGTTCCAACAGATCATCTCATTTTCTCCCAATTTTCCTGAAGAGCTGAAGATTGCAATTCTCAACGTCAATGACAATATTCGCGTCGTCGATCTTATGGCGGACACGCTGAATATCAGCTTTTCGGAAAAACTCAGTATCCTCACCTTGCCTTCACTCCATGAACGGCTCCAACTGCTGACCATTCTGCTTAATCGTGAAGTGGAAATTCTTCAGCTCGGATCTGAAATTCAATCTCAGGTGCATAATGCGCTGAGCCGTTCCCAACGGGAGTTTTTTCTGAGAGAACAACTCAAGACCATTAAAAAGGAATTAGGTGAGGAGAATCGCAATCCGGACGTTGTGGCTATTGAGGAAAAAATTACGAAAATAACGCTTCCTGAAAAGGTGCTGGCAATCGTCAAAAAAGAGTTGGAGCGTCTGGAAGTCATTCCTCAGGCTTCTGCCGAATATCACGTGGTTTTTAACTATATTGATTGGCTGGTGGCTTTGCCTTGGGAACACTTCTCCGATGATCGGCTTGATGTGAACGAAGCCGCAAAGATGCTCGACAAAGATCACTTCGGTCTGGAAGATATCAAAGAACGCATTTTGGAATTTCTGGCAGTGTTGCAGCTTAAAAAAGATCGCAAATCTCCAATCCTGTGCTTCGTTGGCCCGCCCGGTGTCGGGAAAACTTCGCTTGGACAATCCATAGCCCGGGCGATGGGACGCGAATTTGTCCGCATGTCCCTCGGCGGGGTTCGTGATGAAGCGGAAATACGCGGTCATCGTCGCACTTATATCGGCGCACTTCCGGGAAGAATTATTCAAGGTTTAAAAAAAGTAGGTGTCGGCAATCCGGTATTTATGCTTGACGAAGTTGATAAATTGGCAAGTGATTTCCGTGGCGATCCAGCCTCGGCGCTATTGGAAGTGCTGGACCCCGAACAAAACAAAGCTTTTAATGACCATTTTCTGGAAGTAGACTACGATCTGAGCACAGTAATGTTTATTGCCACAGCAAATATTCTTGACACTATCCCTCCCGCGCTCAAAGATCGCATGGAAATCATTCGCCTGCCCGGCTATACCGGATTTGAAAAAAGGCAGATAGCAAAGCGCTTTCTGGTGCCGCGGCAGTTGAAAGAAAATGGCATCAAGCAGCGTCAGTTAACGTTTTCACTATTAGCTATAGATGAACTGATTAACCATTACACTCGTGAAGCTGGTGTACGTGGATTGGAACAACATATCGGCGCCATCTGTCGAAAAGTAGCCAGGAAAATTATTCAGGGAGAAATCAAGCCAGAAACCCGCACTCGCGTTACTCCCGAACTGGTACGGCGCTATCACGGCCCACGTAAATTCATTCTTGACGAAGCTGACAAACAGCCGGATATCGGCGTGGCAACCGGCATGGCCTGGACCAGCAGTGGTGGCGTTATTCTTCAGGTAGAAGCGATTATGATGCCGGGCAAGGGTAATCTCAAGCTTACCGGCTACCTGGGCAATGTAATGAAAGAGAGCGCTGAAGCGGCCTTCAGTTATATTCGCGCGTCCAGCAGTAAACTTAAAATATCTCCTGAAATTTTTGAAAAGAACGATTTTCATATTCATGTTCCTGATGGTGCTACACCGAAAGATGGACCGTCAGCCGGGATTACCATGACTACCGCACTGGCCTCACTACTGACCTCAGTTCCAACCAAGCCGGCATTGTCTATGACGGGAGAGATAACGCTGCGTGGCAAAGTTACGGCGGTTGGCGGTATCAAGGAAAAAGTTATCGCTGCTTTGCGTTCCGGCATAAAGACTATTATCCTACCGGAAGAAAATCGCAAGGACATCGAAGATATTCCCCAACAGATAAAAAGCAAGCTCACTTTCAAGTTTGCTGATAACGCGTGGCAGGTGCTGAATTTGGTGTTGGACAAACCTCGGAGCAAATAATGAAGTCTTTTTTGAATTCATTACTGGCCATTCTTCTGACTTCAACAATACTCACTGCCCTTGCCAATGAATCTGACAAAGAACTTTCAGCTAAACAATTCCTTTATCAGGTGCGGCACCCGGCAGGCAACGATCGTTGGGCTGCGATGTCGGGCAAAGTACATCATTTGCGACGAGGGCAGGCAAGTGTTGCCGCGGCTCTTTACCTGGGCATTTTATTCAGCGCCGAACGCACATTGGCCCAGATTATTATTGATAATAAACAAGGATATTACGTAGGACAAGATTATGCCTCCGGGGACGCGGGGACATCGGTGATTCCACTCAACCCGGCATCGCGGGAGAAGCCGTTGCTGAACGAATTCGGGTTGCGTCCGGAAGATTTGGCCATGAGTTTTCTCTACTGGAAGTTTCGTCGGGAACTGGCAGCAACTTCGGTTCGCGGTTTTTCCTGTCGGGTTATGGAACTGGACGCTTCGGACGGCACTGAATATATCCACGCCTACCTCAGCAGCAGTTACTTTTTTCCAATCCGTGTCGAGTGGTTTAAAACAGACGCTGAAGCGCCGTTCCGCACTATGGAAGTTAGTTCTTTCAAAAAACAACAGGATTACTACCTGGTGAAAAGTTTGCGCCTCTATGGCCCTGGCTGGCGCAGCCGGGTAGAGTTCGACCATACCGAAGTAGGTGTTCCTGAACCGGGTAAACCACCGCGCGTTTTCCGTAAGCTGAACGATGCGGTAACTCCTCACTCTTTGGGTGGGGTCGAGGCTGCGACACCCGAGGAGGAACGACGAGGCTGTGTAGTATTGACCCCGCTCCAGAGAAAAGAGTGAGGCATTACACGATGCGACAATTAAATAATATTTGTACCTGCCAGGACTTGACACGCACAACACCGGGAGTTAAAAAACAACTGCAATAAATGGAGCTTTTGTAAAATGATAAAGAATC
>JAGYNC010000013.1 GCA_018400135.1 Victivallaceae bacterium | reverse complement strand
ATCGACTCTTTGCAGTAAACTTTTGATTTTATTAATTCTTTCGTCTAGAAAAGTAAGCCAAGTAGACTCACTGAAACCATCTTTATAAATAAATTTACCTGTAGAACGGTCTTTCTCCGTGTTATATGGTGGGTCAATATAACTACAATTAACACTTTGATTAAGTTTGCTTTCTATAAGTTCAATCCCATGATAATTATCCGAATGCATTACTAATCCATCCGTTTTTTTCTCCAAATCAATCTTCTCTGATAACTTATTCAGCAACTCAACTTTAAAATCTTGGGAAAAATGCCCGGTATCAATTGGCAGTTTCAGCCATTTCTTTGCGTCTTCGCGACTTTGCGAGAAATCCAGTTCGGATTGTTGTATTTCACGCGAAAGCGCTAAGGCGCTAAGTTGAATATTGTTCCAGTCCTTAAATATTTCTTCTCCAAACAACTCTTTCCACTCTGCCACCTGTTTTTCATTTTTTATTACTGCTTCCAAAATGGGGGTGGCTGCTGCTTCGCCAATATATTCCACCAGGCGGTCAATGGTAATTACCCATTCGGTGTTCAGCACGAATTTCTTTTTCTCCCACAGTTTTTTCTGAAAATCTTCAATTTGGCTGACAAATTCGATAATAGTATCGGCAATGTTTTTAAAGACTTTAATGGTTTTCACATTGTGTTTTAACCGGTCGAAATAGGAATCTGTCTCGGTAACATAGAGGTCGTCCACATTTATCAGTTCTGATTTGATGTAGTAGTCCAGCTCACGCTGTAAAAAGCCTTTCAGATTTTTGTGGATAAAAAAGTCGTATTTGTTTTTTCGGGTATAGTGGTTGAGTTTTTTCAGCAAAAGGGCGTTATCGCCTTTCTCGTTTTCCCAAAGCTTCACCAAATTAAAGTTATTGCCATGTTTACTCTTTAACGCTTCAAAAGCTCTTTCGTTAAGTACGTCTTGTTTGTTATTGCCTTTAAATGTTTTCTTCTCGTCATCGGTAAGTGGCCGGTATTCAAAAAAGAAAGTTGTTTCCTTTTCGCCAATTTCTGCTTCTTTTTCAGAAAGGATAAAGAAATTGGGTTCATCGGCTTTTACATTGCCTTGTTCAACCTGCGCGGAAGTAAGTTTAAAATTAACCACCATGCTATCCCGCATGGTTGATATTTTAAAAGCGTATTGCTGAAATGTTTCGGATGATTTTATGTAATACTGGTCGTGGTTTGCCCAATAAAAATGGGTTTCCTCGCCGTTGTACGGCACCACATATTTTTCGTTTTTACCGAAACGGCGTTTGCTGATAAAATCGCCTTTGTCGTAATAGCGGGAAAAGAAAAGAGAGAGGTGGTTGTAAATATGGTTTTCGGTTCCGTCAGCGACGCGTATTTCATCAACAAGCGTTTTTACTCTACGGTATTCGGCAACCTTTTCTTTCCCCCACTTTTCCCCGACTTTTCGTTCTTCTTCATTTGCACTTACCCAGTTTTTGATGAATTCGTCTTGTTCCAAATCCTTCAGTTGCTGCATAACCTTTTTGCTTTCTTCTGAAGTAAGCGTTTGTAACTGCTCTTTCACTTTATCAACAAGCAGTTTATCAATGAAGTCTTTTATTTCTTTTCGCTTGTAATGCAATATTTTATAGACACCAAAATCCAAATCCTGAGAATTGAACTGGAATAATTCATTCAGGAAGCCTTTTAGTTGTTCGATGGCTGAATTATTATTTGACATATTTATTTCTCTTTTAATAATATTTTTTCCCACTCTCTGACAAATCAGGAGTGAGTGAGCGATTACAAGCTGAGCCGACAACGGAATACTGCAGTCAGCCGCGTTCTGTCATCCTCAAAATTTTTGTGGGATTCATTTGTTTAAGTTCTGCCTTTGGCAGCTTTTTAAATTGCAGAGGCGTGCAATTCCGGCCAAATCTGGCGTAAAATTGATTTTTCTCAGCAACTTTTGGCAGGTTGACGTTTGCCCATTCGCTCAAATAACCCATATCCAGTTCTGCCAGCAGGGTATGAGCGAAGACGAGCGCGGCCCCGTCAACAAATCGTTCCAGATGAGGAGCAAGAGCCGGACAGTCGAAGTCGTCCACCAGCTTGAGACCGGGTGCGTTCATTTCCGTTCCCACAATAACCGGCATGTCGCGTTCAGCGGCGGCGGCAATTACCCGATTTAAGGCAGCTATTTTTTCAGATTTAACGTGTGAATCCGCAAAGTTCCAATTGCGATCCGGGATAATATTCAGGACTTTAGCGCCATGCTGCAGATGCAGATCAAGCAGCGCTCCCGGGTCGCGTTCTCCCGGCGATTCGCCATTGAGCCAGGCGATGGCGGGCAGGGCACCACAGGCGAGGGTAAATGCGTTCATTTTCTCCAACGACGGAAAGGAGTCCGGGTTTGGCTTGACATAGCCGACTCCGCCCTGCTTCATGGTTTTGCTCCTGATAAGGCCTTCGAGTCCGACAGAATCATTTATCAGGGAGGCCGCCTGTTTTTCGTCTAATCCAAGTTTTTCGCGCCAAAAAGCTGCCCTTTCGCTATTGTCGACAAAAAATTCTTCCGCTTTGCGCCGGTAAGCGGTGCAGACATGCCGTTCAGTGGCATTGCCGTTCGGGGTGAGGGGAACTACGTCCCGGTCAAAGTCCAATGCTATCGGAGCAAGCAATGCGTTTACCCGATCGACGATATTTCGGGTGCGCTCTGCCGCGCCGCTGCTTAATTTCGCGGCAAAATCACGCTGTGATTCAGGAATTGGACGCAAGCCAAAACCTGCTCCCATATGATAAGCGATTCCCGGTTCACCCGGGGAGTTGATTTCAACTGTTGCCAAGTCGCGAATAAAGACTCGGGTTTCCATGCCACATACGCCCCGGAGATTAAATTTTTCAGCAGCATTCAGGAATTCTTCCACGCCGTCAAGCACATCAAAATCAACGATGCCTGCCGCAAACCAGCCATTTTTACGGGCCAGCCAGGCAATGGCTGACGGCGAAAACCCGTAACCGCTGTATGAATAGAAAGTGTGACAATGCAGGTTGTGTTCCGGCGTTGGTTCGCCGATCAACACTTTTTGGGTGCGATCAAGTTCCAGTAATTCATTTAACGCGTTGCTTCTGGTCAGAGTGTCAAAATCATTCAGTTCCGCTTCAAAATGTTTTATCTCTTTGTCTGTAATCATAATTCCTCCTGTGGTTTTTGATGTGTATGTTTTATATTCTATTCCGAATCCGGTTGAAAATTAACTTTTGACGAGCAAGATTGCGGATTGGATTTTTGCCTTCCGCGGTAGCGCGAAAAAGCGCAGTGGCACGGACTAAAACAAAATTTAGCGGAGATGGCGGGAATGTCAAGACAATGTTTCTCTTTCAAAACTGGAAAACTGCTTATTCAATAATATATTCTCCACAGCCGGAAAAATTTACGAGGAACGGAAAGAGTTTCCTTGAAAGCGGTAGTGTGAAAACATCTCTGAAGCGAGGAACTTCTACCGATACAATAATTGCCATTACGAGGTAAAAACAATGAGACAAAAACTTTTGTTGCTGGCCGCAGTTTTTTTCGGAATTCTTGCATTTGTCCTGACTTATCAACAAATCCAGACTGAGAAAAGACGTATTCGCGGTGAATCAACAACGGTTTATCTGGTCAAGCTGACCCGGGATATAGCACAGGGTGAAGAGATTACGCTGTCCGACATTACGCGACATCAGGAACATATGCAACGCGGCTCCCAGGCGCTGTCGCGCTACGTGCAATGGCGTCAGAGTAAATTAGTGATTGGGCGCAAAACAGCGATATCAATGGATAAGAATTCCTTTATTCAGTGGGATGACTTACAGCCGCCATCCAGGAAAAAGTTTGGTTTGACCTCCATCATTCCGCCTGGCGAGCGTGCCGTGTCAATCGCGGTTGATACCACTTCTTCGGTAACCAATCTTATTCAACCGGATGACCGTGTGGATGTTATCGGCACCTTTCGCTTTCCTGAAATGAAAGGCGATAAATCGATTGACACGCTGACTCTGACAATTTTGCAAAATGTGAAAATTCTTGCTACCGGGAACCGTTGGGGCGCAATAGCGGACACTCAACCCGGCGGCGGCAGAGGCAGCTACAGTACAGTAACGTTGTCGTTATCGCCCAAAGAGGCGGAAATGGTGATTTTTGCTGCACAGAAAGGACGTTTGTCCCTCACTCTGAGAAATCATGAGGAGAGCAGGTTCGAAAAAGATCTGCAAAACGTTAATTTCAAATATCTTGAAGAACATATCGGCGAATATAACGAGGAACGGGAACAACGCATGCGCCGTCGGTAGACTTCTGCCGCTCTTTGAGGCATCAGGAGTCGCAAAACAACCGTGCCCCCACTGAAAAAGAGTGAGCGATTACGGAAAATTTATGTGGACACCTGATTTGAATAGAAAGCGTTCCGGAACCTTTTCGGGCGCGGTCTAACTTGTGAGAAACTAGTATGTACAAGCTGCTGATTAAAGTGCCCGGGAAAGGTGATGCACTGGCAACGCTTGCTCCCGGTTCTTATCTGGTGGGAGCCGGCGCGGATTGTCATATCCGGTTTGCCCGTCCCGAAGTATCCGGGAAACACGCCCAGTTTATTGTTCGCAATGCCCATCTTACTGTGGTTGATCTGGAAAGTTCAAATGGCACCTTTGTCGATAAGGTTAAACTTTCACCCAACACCCCGCAGGAAGTTGGGGTCGGTTCGGTTATTGCTATCGGGCAGGTGCTCATTCATGTTCGTGGGCCGGAAGCTGAAAATCTTCAGCCTGAAACGACCCCAGAAGTGGAAAAGAAAGAGATCGACAAGCCTGTCAATGCTATGGGCAAACGCATTAGAGAAGCTTTTTCTCAGGGAGTGGATGAACACGGCAAGGAAAAAATTCCACTGCTGAAAATCTCCGGAATCAGCGAAGAAGCCAGGCCGATCGTGCAGACAGTTAAGAAGCGGGCCCACCACGAGTTGTTGAAAAGGCTTAACCTGAAAAAGATGGCATTGTCCGGAGTTTCGGAACAGGATCTTGAGACACGAGCGGCGACAACCATCAGGGAAATTCTTTCTGAATTGACCATCCCGTTGCCGAAAAATGTTAAACTGGAGACAATTGAAAAAGAGTTGCTCCAGGAGGCAGTTGGGCTTGGGCCGCTTGAATATTTAATTGACCTGGACGATATTACAGAAATTATGGTCAATGGACCCAACAACGTTTATGTGGAGAGCGACGGAACTCTTTACAGAACTGACACGGCATTTGCGGACAACGGTCAGGTGCAGGCGGCCATTGAACGCATTGTTTCACCGCTTGGACGTCGCATCGATGAAAGCTCCCCGATGGTGGATGCCAGATTGTCGAACGGCTCCCGCGTAAACGCGATTATTCCACCGCTGTCTCTGGTGGGGCCAACCATTACCATTCGTAAATTTTCCAAAACTCCGTTCAAAGTTGACGATTTAATCAGATTCGGTTCATTTAATCGTGAAATGGCAGATTTCCTTGAAGCATGTGTCAAAATCAGAAAAAACATTATTATTTCCGGAGGGACAGGTTCAGGGAAAACCACCCTGCTTAACGTGCTGAGTTCCTTTCTTCCCAATCGCGAGCGCATTGTTACCATCGAGGATGCGGCGGAATTACAGTTGCATCAGGAACATATTGTCCGGCTCGAGTCTCGCCCCGCAAATATCGAGGGACGTGGAGAAATTACCATTCGCGATCTGGTGCGCAATGCGTTGCGCATGCGTCCTGACCGCATCGTGGTTGGGGAGTGTCGTGGTGGAGAAGCGCTGGATATGCTGCAGGCAATGAATACCGGGCACGATGGGTCTCTGACCACGGTTCACGCCAACTCGCCCAGGGATGCATTGTCACGGCTTGAAACCCTGGTGTTGATGGCTGGATTTGATTTGCCGTTACGAGCCATTCGCGAACAGATTTGTTCGGCCATTGATATCATTGTTCAGATCAATCGCGAACGGGACGGTACGCGCAAAGTAACCGCGGTGAGTGAGATTACAAAAATGGAAGGCGAAGTGGTTACAATGCAGGATATTTTCGCTTATCACCACGAGGGTTGGGATGCCAACAATAAAATTATCGGACAACATTCGGCAACTGGAAATATTCCCACTTTCATGGAGGATATTCAACGAGCCAAGATTCCGTTGGATATAAAAATATTCAGCCGGGGCAATGACGGGAGGAGATAATGTTTGACAGCGCTTTTATTCCCAGTTTTTGTGCGTTTCTTGCAGTAACCCTGGCAACACTGGTGGTGGTCGATTTTATCCTTTTCACTTCAGCGCGTTACAAAGAACGCTATCTGGAGGAGGCGGCAGTGGAACTCGATGATATTCTGTTGCAGATGCCGCCGGGCCGAATTTTTGATCTGAGTTTGGCCCTTTGTGGTCTGGCGTTTTTTATGACCGTGGTGATTTTTGCCTCTGTCAGCGATAATTTCACTTGGGCCAGAGCCATTTTGTTGGGTATGTTGACCAGCATCGCAGCATTTCCAACGCCGCGACTGGTGTTGCGTCAGTTGCGAAAACAGCGTCTGCAGAAGTTTAACGACCAACTGGAAGAGGCGTTGGGTTCAATAAGCAGTTCTCTTAAAGCCGGATTCAGTATTAATCAGGCACTGGAATCCGTTGCCCAGGAGAAAAAACGTCCTATTAGCGTGGAATTTCGGCTACTGACACAGGAAATACGACTCGGTGTGCCGATAGACAAAGCGTTGGACAATTTGACCAGGCGACTCGGCAGCGACGATTTTGAACTGGTTGCCACTGCAATTATTACCGCGCGCCAGACCGGAGGAGAGTTGACGGCTATCCTGGAACGCCTGGCGGCGGTTATCCGGGAACGGGTGCGCATTAATAACAAATTACGCGCCATGACCGCTCAAGGCAAATTACAAGCGTTGATTATCGGCATCATGCCGTTTGTCCTGATGTTTATGATGTCCAAGGTGGCGCCACAAGCCATGGACCAGTTTTTCAATTCGGTTTTGGGCATCATCTCCACAGTTGGTGCCATTGTGTTGGTGGTTATCGGCTTTTTGGTAATTAGAAAGATAACAACAATAGATATTTAACATGGAATTTAGTTTGGATACATTGATTACGCTGTTGGCGGCTTTGTCCGCAGGTATTGCCTTAACCTGTTTGTTGCTGTTGCTCTTTAACCTGCTGGAACGTGTTAAGGTCGACAACCTTAGTTGCGACTATGAAACGAGGAAATCTCTTCCCGTATTGATTCGTCTTGTTATGCCATTGATTCCCAATGTGCGTTTTCTGGCGCGGAGCAACACGTTTTCCCATATCCGCGAACAGACCAGAGAACAGCTCTTTATGGCCGGCTATGGCGATTCTGTTTCGGACATCGATTTTTTATCTGCCAAGTTTCTGTTTGCTCTGCTTGGTGTGGTTGCGCTAGTGTTTTGCATTGCTGCCGGCAGACCATTGTTTGGCATCATTTTGTTGGTAATGTTGCCGCTTTACCCCAGTGTCTGGCTGCGAAAGACTATTAAACAACGACACCATGAAATTGTTAAGGCATTGCCGAATGTTCTGGATTTGCTGACCCTTTCCGTTGAGGCGGGGAAGGATTTTCTCACTTCATTGCGCGATATTCTGGGACGCCGCCGATTGGATGCTCTTGGTGAAGAACTACAGCGAACTTTTCACGAAATCCAACTGGGCAAGAGGCGTACCACCGCGTTGCGTGAATTGTCGGAGCGGGTGCGTCAGCCGGATCTTTCTGCAGTGCTGAACGCGATTATCCAGGCAGAGGAACTGGGTGTCAGTATTGGACAGCTACTGCGTATTCAGGGGGATATGCTGCGCAACAAACGTTTTTCAAGGGCCGAAAAACTTGCCAATGAGGCGCCGGTGAAGATTCTTTTTCCGGTAGTAGTCTTTATTTTTCCCGCGGTAATGATAATTTTAATGGTGCCGATTTTGATGCAGGCGTTCAAACTTTTGGTTAGGTAGGGTTATGATTGTCAATCTCAGTAGAAAAAAATATCTGGCGCGAGCACCGTTGATTGCCGATTCTTTCGCGTTGCGGATGCGCGGTATGATTGGCAGAAGTTTTTCAAGCATATCATTTGACGCTATGGTGTTTAATCGTTGCAATTGTATTCATACGTTATTTATGAGAATTCCGATTGATGTTGTGTTTGTCGGCATCGACAGCAAAATCTGCGGTTTGCGTCATCAGGTGCTGCCGTGGACTCCCTGGGTGCGCTGCAGTAAAGCATTGACCACAATCGAACTGCCGTCAGGCACCCTGGCGCAAACCGAAACAGAAAATGGTGATGTTATCCTTCTTAGCAGCGAAGTTACTCCTGAAGTGGCAAAAGAACTTTCAGGAGAAAAATTTATCAGCTCAGTAGAATCCATGATTTCGTTCAGTGAGAGTGAAAAATGAAAATTGTTCTTTTAAATGGTGTTAATACCGGACAAAACATTGAGCTTGTCGGTCCCCAGATAACCCTTGGGAGGGAAACCGATAATGATGTCAACATTATGGCTGACGGAGTTTCCCGTTATCACGCCAAGTTGGTTCTGAATGAGGATGATTCCTGGCAGATCGTTGACCTTAACAGTACCAATGGGGTTAAGGTCAACCGTGAGCCGGTTATCGGCAATAAAAAGTTGCAGGAGGGGGATGTTATTGAGCTGGGCGATCAGAGTTTGCGTTTTGGTGACAGAAAATCGCGGCCGACAGAGGTATCCGCAAAAGAGGCGGTTGAGCCGTTTCCGGTCGAATCAACCGGCTTGGGAGTAACCATTCTTCCGCTTGATTTTTCTGATGAAGAAAGCAACCGGGTCGAAACTGCCACGGAAGAAGCGGGTAAAGTGATTTTTGAGTCAGTGGATAAGTCTGTTGCCGAGCGGGAAGAAAAGAGTTCATCTATTTCGTTTTCACCGTCCGGGCAGGGGCCCAAAACAGCAGACGATTTTAGCGGTATAGCGGAAGCTCTCGACGGCAATGCTGATATCTTTGACGGAAACAAGAGAACAAAGAACAACTCATCGAAAACCGCTCCTGAAAAGAAGAAAAGATACTTTTCAAATCTGATTTTTTATACCTTTGTTATTTGTGCCGCAGTGGTATTTATCGCGATCTATTATGCCATGAACAGGGAGATGAAGTCTGACACGTCAACGCAGACGCACGTTGAACCGGCAAATCGTCCATTCGTTCTTAATTACGTCAAAGAAAAAATTGAGACGGACAATGTTTTCCGGTTTTCACTGCTAATAGAGAACGGCAAGGCAACATTTACCATTGACGATTTAAGGTCGCAACGCAATTACACAAAAAATATTGATAAAATAGGGCGGGGCTTTTTGGATAACCTGCGCAAGGACATCGAAAATACGTCATTTATGACACTCGCGCCACAGCCTGCCGGTGTTGCTGCCAACAATCAGGATGAAACCCGGCGGTTGACCATTTATACCAACAAGAAACTGAATACGGTTGTCGTGAAAAATAATTATGCGCCGCGTTCTTTTGAAGAAGTGGAACGAGCGATTAGAAATTTTTCCGAGCATTACGGTATGGTGACTTTTGCCATGACGCCGGAAGAACTTAAAAAATATGCGGAGAAGAGTTTTTACGCGGCTGAGGATAAGTTCCAGAATCGCCATGCTAAGCCGGGAAATCTGTTGGAAGCAATTAAGCACTATCGTATTGCCATTGATTATCTGGAACAGTTTTCGCCTAAGCCTGCAATCTGGGATACCGCCCGCAAGCGTGAACAGGAGGCAGAAGGGATTCGACAGGCGAGAATCAAAGATTTGAAATATGAATACTCAAGAACCAAACGCCTTAATGAACTCGAAAATGCAAAGGCCGCTGCCCGGGAAATTGTCAGCTTGACCACTGAGGAAGAGAAGGATAACAAGAACGCCCTTGCCTCCATCAGAAATATCGATCGCGTACTGAGAATGAGGAAGAAACGATGAGTAATTTTTGCACCAAAATTATGTATTTATCAGTTGGAATTACCATCTTGCTGGGCGTCGGTTGTGAACGCAAGGTAGAAGCCGTTCAGCGATTTCAGTTTCACCTCGAGAGTGTTCCCAAGAAAGCTAAAGTATTCAATTTGCGTGGTCGCGAAATGGGCAAGACTCCATTTTTAACTGAGTTGAAAGCCGGTGATTACGCGCTGAAGCTGGAATTGGAAAATTATGAGCCGCAGTGGTTTTTATTTGCCATTACTCCCGGGAAAAAACATCATCACCGAATTACGCTTGATCCGATAACCGCCTCGATTTTGGTGGACAGTAATCCGGAAGGGGTGCAGGTTAGTCTAAAAGATCGACCGATTGGAATTACTCCAGTGGTTGTTTCAGGGCTATCTGTTGGTACGCACTCGCTAACATTGACAAAAACCGGCTATGCGCCGCAAACCACCCATATTGAGATTAAGGATGCAAGGCCGCGCCAGGTAATTGTGTTGTTAACCTCCAATATCGGACGCATTGTATTGAACAGCAATCCACCGGGCGCGCATGTGTTTATTGATGATCGGGAGCACGGTATAACGCCCTATCAGGCTGAACTGCCGGAAGGACAATATCGGGTTAGAATCAGCAAGTCTGGATATAGCGAAGTAAACGATGTAATTTCGGTTGTTCGGGAAAAGAGTGTCAAGAAAAATTTTATCTTGGTAGAACTCCCGGGCAAAGTGACGATTACCACCGAGCCCGACAAGGTAGATGTCTACATTGATGACAAGCCCTACGGCCAAACTCCGCTAAGTGTTGAATTGCCAGCCGGCAATCACATGATTCGAGTAACGCGTCAGGGGTTCGATTCTGATACTCGCGAAATTACGATTGTCGCCGCTGCCGAATCCAAAACCCATTTTACGTTGACTCGCAACACAGGCGGTATTGATTTGCTGGTTAATCCTCCCGGAACAATGATTTACGTGAATGGCAAAATTTTTGGAGTTACCGAGCAGGACGGCGACAATAAAAATTTATCCAAAGTCATGCAATTACGTCAATTGAATGCCGGCACCTACAAGATTACTGCTGCACATCGACACGCGGTTCCAGATAAAAAAACAATTGAAGTTATTGTTCCCAAAGGTGCGATCGCCCGTCCCAATCGAATCAATCTTTGGGTGGCCAATGCCGAATTGAAATTAAATAGCGGCAGTGTCAAAATCGGCATGATCTACTCTGAAAATGCGGATGAAGTGGTGTTTGGTCCAGAACCAGGGGTTAAGATTAAATATTCCCGCTCTGAAATCGAATATCTGAAGCCTTTGATGCGTGAAAATAATTAGTTCAATTTACCGGGAATAAAAGTTATGAGTAATAATCAGGAAAAGTCGATAACCTTTCGCCAGTGGTGGCGGGAACACAATGACGATTATCGGGCAATCCTGTTTGACATTGACGGCACCCTGGTTGCCGGCACGCAAACCTTGCCAGGGGCAAATGACTTGCTGATCCAACTGCGCGGCATGAATTTTCCATTTTGCCTCCTTACCAATGATGGGAATCACTCGATTTGTGAAAAAAGTCGCATAATGCTTGATGCCGGTCTTAAGGTTAATCAACAGGAAATTGTGTCCTGTTCAATGGCGTTAACAGAATTCGTTGAAAAAAATAATTATAGCGACTCTCTTTTCTTTGTCATGGGTTCGTTGGGGAAACCATGTTTCGCGGAACTGGCCGGGCTCAGAGTCTGCCGGGATGTCCGCAAAATCAAGGATTGTCGCGGGGTCATTGTCGGAGAAGGTTTTTATGATTGGCATTCAAACATCAATGCGGTTTTCAATTTTCTGGCGCAACATCCCGAACGTCCGTTAATAACGCCCAATCCCGACAGTTATTGGCCGAACGGCAAAGATGGTGAATTCGGCATTGGCGCCGGCGGCAAAACACGCTTCATTTGCACTATTCTGGAGGAACGTGGCGTAAATATTAAGCCGATTTATCTGGGTAAACCGTACCGCGCCATCTACGAGTATGCCGTGCATCGCCTGAAGAAACGTTTTGATCTGGAGTCCATTGATTACAGCGAGATTCTCATGCTCGGGGATTCCCTGAAATCCGATGTGCGCGGCGCCAACTGGCTGGGAATGACTTCATGTTTGGTATTGACCGGTATCACTACCGCTGAACTGGCAGACAAAGCAACCAATGAATTCAAGCCCGACCTGACCTTCGCTAACCTCCGGTGAATAATTCCCTTTTAGTTCTGTTGGGCCGACTTTAAAAAGGAAGGCGGTCGCATTTTTTAATTTAATTCTGTAGAATAAATAGAAGCCGGAAATTTTAAACAAATTGCGAAGGAGATTGTTATGCGATGTTGCCTGAATATGCGTTCTCATGCTAACGCTCGTGTTGCTGCGATTCAAATGCGCCAATCACTTTTGAAAACTGGGGCTCAAATTATTAGGAGAGACGACATCCCGAGCAATGAGTTGCCATTACGACATGATGTTTTGCCTTTCTCCACGGCTGGCAAAGCAGATATTGTAATAAAAAACGCTAGTTTCTCAGGGGAGACGAAAAAAGGCAAATTTGGTGTTGCCATTTCATCGAATACCATTGTTTTTGCGGGAGACACTGAAAAAGCGGAAAGCTTTATCGCTGATTCGACCGAAGTTGTCGATGCTTGCGGGCGGACAGTTTTGCCGGGATTCTGTGATTCGCATGTTCATCTGATGGTAGCCGCAGAGCGTTTCCAGGGCATCAGCGTGGAAACGGTGCGTACGCCGAATGAGTTTAAAAAAATTGTGTCGGATTTTATTGCTCGAAATCCGAATGTGCCGATCGTTCATGTATATGGGCTTCACTATGTTGATCCTCCGATCATTCCAGCGGCGACTACGCGACAGTTTCTTGACAAGATTCTATCCGATCGACCTGTGTTCGTCTATGCTCATGATCTTCATACTGGCTGGGCGAATAGTAAGGCATTGGAAATGGGGGATTTGCCACCGCAGATGCCACCTTATCCGCAATTAGTGGAAGAGTTGAATTTAGAAAAAAATATCGAATTGGATTCTCAAGGCGCACCCACTGGCGAGTTGCGCGAACCTAATGCTTATTTTCTGGTTGAAGGGGTACTAAGACAAAAGTATCCATTGAATTTGGAGCAGAAACTCGAATATTTGAAGAGAGCATTGCATAAATTAGCAAGTTTGGGAGTAACTTCTATTCACAATATGGGGCTGGCGCTTCCTGAAGAGGATATCGAGCTGTTGCTGCTTCTGCTGGAGTTGGAACAACAAGGCGAATTGCCGGTTCGAGTTCACTGCAATTATTCGATTATTCCAGATGAGCACATGTTGTCCGATATTTATTATGCCGCTCGAATACGCGATCAGATCAGGCAAGCGCGAGAAGGACATATTTCTTCCGTCGAACTACATAAATTTCTCGTAGAGACTCTTCAATACGTCGCTAAGATCAGACATAAAGGCTGCCTTAATCTTGAAAAACTTCACCCTCAACTCAACGGGCATAAACACCTTCCTTTTATTCATGAAGTATCACACCGAATTGACACGCATATCCATCATTTTCACGTTTATCCACATGTTAAACGTTTAATAAAACGCCTGGAGTCGCTCAAGGACCACCAGTTGGATTCGATTGGTATGTTTGAACTTGGCGGGGTTAAGATATTTATGGATGGCGTTATCGAAAAAGATACGGCTTTTAGATTGGCAAAACCGCCCAAGCCGGGAATACCTGCTTATAATCAGGAACAACTTGATTTATTGGTTACCGAAAGTGACCGCGCCGGTTTGCAAGTGGCCGCGCATTGTATAGGCGATGGCTCTGTTAAATCTGTTCTCAATGCTGTTGCTGTAGCCCGGAAACAAAACGCCGGCATAGACGCAAACCGCGGACATCGGATTCGGCACCGTATTGAGCACGTAGAACTTTGTCCACCAAATGATATTGAAACCTTCTTTAAACTTGATGTTACACCTTCGATGCAGCCTTTGCATGAACGACCTCCTGTCACTATGTGGCACGAAAAAGTTTCAAAGGAAATGTGGCGATATGCATTTCCATGGCAAGATTTGTTGAAGACAGGTTCCCGACTGGCGTTTGGCAGTGACTGGCCTATTGTTTCCTGCAACTGCCTGGAGGGAATGCGGCGCGCTGTTACCCGATGCCCATGGGCGCCCGGGCTGCCAAATGAGAAATTAAGCGAAGAACAAGTTGTAGATGCTTTTTCGACTCATTCAGCTTACTTGGAGTATCGTGAAGAAATGAAAGGAAAAGTGAAAGAGGGGATGCTTGCCGATCTCGTTGTTTTATCGGACAATTTACTGGAAGTTGATAAAAATCACTTGGATCATGTGAAAGTTGTTCATAGTTTTTGTAACGGCAAATCAACTTTTAAACATTCACAGCAAACCTGAACTTATACACAACTGCTTACATAAGTGCGCCATTCTGGCGCACCAGTTCTTTTTTCTCCAACCCACTATTTTTAGTGGGTATGTGGCTGGTCGAAAATAAAAACACTGGGAACGCCGCAATGAACTTCAATGCGGCGTTGCGAGCTAACCAATTACTGACAAACGAGTTGGCTTATTTTCGGCCAGGCACTAATTAGCCACAACCCATTGATTGTGGCCGGAAGAATCATCCTGAAAATCGACAACACGGCAATCTCCCATCAAGGCGTTAAAGCGCTCCTGATGATGATTGCCGACATCGCGTTCAGTTACCGGTCCGTGATCGGTTTCCTCGAAACGCATGATGCCTCGGGCATCAGCTGAAGTAATAGTTTGTCCATCAGGTTTGATAAAGCAGTCAGTAATAACGATTTTTGCACTCGGATCTCGAACTCTGGCGGTATGTACCGGCGTGTTGGAGTCTTTACCCCAACCGTGTGATTTTGTCGGGTCTGTCGTCAAATTTGCGCCAGCCCATGCTCCGGGTTGAATAACATTCATTACATAGGAGGCTTGCTTAACCGGATTGGGAATTATTTCGGGCATTGCTGAGCCGCCGTATGGGTTAAAGCAGACACCGTCAGGTATTTCCGGACATTTGAAAACTCCGGCATTTTCCAGGTCGCTGGCGTGGAGATAATCAATCCAGGAGTAGTTTTCCGAACCGACTGAGAAATTGGACGGAAGTGTATAGCCCTTGTGGTCATCAATATACATGGTCACTCCTAACCCAATCTGTTTCAAATTAGACTTGCAACCAACTTCCCGGGCTTTCATTCTGGCGCTGCTCAGTACCGGCAACAAAAGTCCAAGCAAAATAGCCATAATCATGACAGCGGTGAGAAGTTCAACGAGGGTAAAAGGCAAAAAGCGAGTATCTTCTCCCATGATTTACTCCTTTTTACAGCATCATCATTATTGATGCCGCTCCTGGCGTACGCGGAAACTCCAAGATTCCGATGCCGGTGTTCGCCGGTACGCAATTCATATTTTCTTACACGTCATAGTGTTAAAATAAATTATTTAGAACAGAATACAAATTATTTTATTATTAATTTTAGTGGTTTTTTTCCTTGTGTCATTAGTAAAAAGTAACTTTCAGTCTTATAGTTTAGACTTTTCCGGGTGGAATTCTTGAATTTCTGTCGGTAAGGGTTTTGGTGCAATCGTGTTATAAAAATTTGAGGCGGCAAATCGCCAGCGGATGTCATAATTATTCGCGGTCATTCGTTGAGGTCATAATAGTTCAGGAGGTTTATTGATGAAGTGTGTTGTTTTCGGATATCACAATATTGGCTGTGTCGGTATTAAAAAGTTGCTTGAAAACGGATTTGAAATTGCTGCCATTTTTACCCACCGGGATCAATCGGGTGAGAATATTTGGTTCGATTCTGTGGCACAACTTGCCATAACCAGGAAAATTCCGGTATATGCTCCGGAAAATGTCAATCACCCGATTTGGGTTGAGCGTATCAAGCGTATGGAACCGGATATCATTTTCTCTTTTTATTACCGTTCAATGCTTAAGACTGAAATTTTGCAAATCCCCCCTCATGGCTGTCTGAACTTACATGGTTCCCTGTTGCCGGCATATCGGGGACGGGTTCCGCTGAATTGGGTATTGATAAATGGCGAAAAAGAGACAGGCGTTACTTTACATTATATGACGGATAAACCGGATGCCGGGGACATCGCGGGTCAGGAAAAGATCGCTATTACCGATGATGATACTGCCAAGGCGCTGCATTTGAAAGCGGCGCAAGCGGCAGAAACATTATTGCAGCGTCTTTTGCCATTAGTCAAAACCGGCAAGGTGCCGCGTATCCCGCAGGACGATAAACGCGCAACTTATTTCGGTGGACGCAAGCCGGAAGATGGTGAAATTGACTGGAAAAAGCCGGCTTCCATGGTGCGCAATCTGGTCAGGGCGGTTACCCATCCTTACCCCGGAGCATATAGTTTTATGGGAGATCGTCGATGTTTCTTCTGGTCTGTAAGTTTGGTGGATACCCCATCGACAGCAGTACCGGGAACGGTCATTTCCAGCGTTCCACTGATCATTGCCTGCGGGGATGGCGCGCTACACGTGGATTCGGCACAAGTGGAAGGTGGTATACCGATGACCGGCGAACAGTTTGGCACGGAAGCCAGAATTGTAAAAAATATGGTCTTCGGCGCCAATCCCAGGGTAAAAAAAGAAGCGGAACGCAAAAAAAGTGTTCTTATTCTCGGAGTCAACGGATTTATCGGTAGCCATTTAAGCGATCGCTTGCTTGCTTCGGGCAACTATGAGGTATACGGTCTGGATTTGCGATGCAATTATATCAGGCACTTGTTGGAAAATCCTGATTTTCACTATCGCGAGGGCGACATCTCCATTCATCGCGAATGGATTGAATATCATATCCGCAAATGCGATATTATTCTTCCCTTGGTGGCAATAGCCACGCCAATTGAATATACGCGCAATCCGTTACGCGTATTTGAACTTGACTTTGAAGAAAATCTGCGTATCGTCAGATATTGCGTCAAATACAATAAACGAATCATCTTCCCGTCCACCTCTGAAGTTTATGGTATGTGCGATGATGCCGAGTTCGATGAAGACAATTCACGGTTGATTACCGGACCAATCCAGATGCAACGCTGGATTTATTCAACATCAAAACAGTTGCTCGACCGGGTCATCTGGGCATATGGGGCAAAAGGACAGCTCAATTTTACGCTGTTTCGCCCGTTTAACTGGATTGGGCCGCGTTTAGACAGCCTGACCTCAGCCCGCATAGGAAGCTCCCGAGCCATTACTCAACTGATCCTCAACCTGGTGCAGGGTTCACCGATCCAATTGGTTGACGGCGGCGAACAAAAACGCTGCTTCGTTGACATCGAGGAAGGTATTGAAGCGTTATTCCGTATCATTGACGATCGCGACGGCAAGTGTAATGGCAAAATCATCAACATCGGCAATCCACGGAACGAGGAAAGCATTAAAACTATGGCTGAAATGTTGGTGGAGAAGTTCGACCAGCATCCGGCACGCGATAAGTTTCCGCCTTTTGCCGGTTATCTGGTGGTGGAAAGCGGTGCGTTTTACGGCGCAGGATATCAAGATGTGCAACATCGTGTGCCTAGCATTAAAAACGCCAAACAGCTTCTCGACTGGGAACCCGAAATCCCGCTGGCCGAATCCATTAAAACCACGCTTGATTTTTTCCTTGATGAAGCGATCAATTCCGGCGAATTCAATATTTCAAATGACTAGCGGCGGCGAACAAAATCCTTAAAGGGCTGTAACTAATGGCATCATCGATCAAAAAATTACTCCAACCGGACGGCCAATTTACCCCCGGCGCTTATTTTTTGATTATGACACTCTTTGCAGTTGTGGTTTTTCTGGTCGGTCTGGAGGCACGTCCACTAAAGGGTGCCGACGAACCGCGGGTTGCGGGTGTCGCTGCGGAAATGCTTCTCCATGGTAACTGGCTGGAACCAAGACTTAATGGTCAACCATTTCTCGAAAAACAGCCGCTCTACTATTGGGCATCCGCGACTTCGATGAGAGTATTCGGATTTAACCAATTTGCCGCCAAACTTCCCTCCGCGATCGCCGCGATTATTGGTGTGCTGGCGTTGTTTAAACTAGCTCAAACGATGGGGTTTTCGCCTTTAGCAGCATTACTGTCAGGAGTGATGCTGGCAACGTCCGCGCAGTATTGGTCGAATGGTCGGGAAAGCTTGTACGACATGATGTTGGCCATGTTTATTCTCCTTGCCATGTGGATGTTTTTTGAGTTGTGTAAAACGGAAAACAAGCCACAACGCAAATGGCTTTGGTATGCTGGTTTTGTTTTGACATTAAGCGGTGCGGTTTTTACCAAGGGCCTGGTTGGACTGGCATTGCCGGCATCCGCCCTGTTTTTCTGGTTGCTTATTGACGATTTTTTTCTGACACGGAAATTCAACTTCAAGCGTTGGTTTTTACTGTTTTCAGGCGCGGCACTCTGCTTTGCGCCGCTGGTGCTATGGTTGGTGCCGCTCTATTATGAATCTGGTTATGATGCGGTATATACTGTGGTTTGGACTAACAATTTCGGGCGATTTACCGGCGAGCACGCGGAACACATCACCCCATTCTATTACTACCTGACCAAATTGGGAGAACAATTTCAGCCATGGACCGCACTGCTGCCATTTGCGCTGTTTTTCCATTTTAGACGTTTTGTCAAAGAAAAGGATCGTGTTTCACTCTTCATTCTCTGCTGGCTACTTATCCCTTACCTGTTGCTGACACTCTCTGCCGGCAAGCGTCAGGTTTATGTTCTTCCTCTATATGCGGCCGAGGCATTGCTGGCGGGGACTTTGACAGCTGCGCTACTGGAAGGTGGCATTAAACTGCCGAACAAGGTTAATCTTGCGCTTGTCAAAATGGTTGGTACGTTGATTCTGGGTTACGCTCTGGCAGTTGCCGGTATGGTTTTTTTGATTATGGCCCTTTATTTCAATTCGGGCATATTTGCCTGCCTTATTACAGTTTTGATAACTTCGGCCGGAATATTAGTATTATATTGGCATCGAACAAAAAAAGTTGCGGCTTATATGGCGCTGTTATTCGGCCTGGCAACCGTCTACGTGGCTATTGATATGGTGGCACTGACGGCATACTGCCAAAAACAGACGTTCCAGCCATTGTTTGAATACTGTCGAGAGCAATTAGATGCGGGCAAACAAATCTGTTTCGGACAAGTCAGGGAACGTGTTTCCGGCGCTGCCATGTTCTACTTGCGTCAACATCTGCCATCCGCCGAAACTGCTGCTTCCGGCATGGTGATATTAACTGAAAAAAATCTATCTTCCGACAAGCGGGTTCAGCTTGTAAGAATTTTTAAAGTAAAAAGAGATAAGTACTATTTCTTTAAAAAACTCTAGTTATGCAACCGAAAAAAATTATTGGTCTTAGAATTGATGTGGATACCTGGCGTGGCACTAAACGCGGTGTTCCCAACTTGCTGCGTATCCTTGATAAGCATCACGTTAAAGGTACGTTTTATTTCTCCGTCGGTCCCGACAATATGGGACGACATTTGTGGCGCCTGTTGAAACCGGCATTTTTCTGGAAGATGTTGCGCACCAACGCTGCCGGACTTTACGGGCCGGAAATTATCCTCATGGGCACGTTATGGCCGGGACTGCAAATCGGCAAACGGCTCGCCAATGTCATCAAGACAACTTATGATGCCGGACACGAAATCGGGTTTCATGCCTGGGATCATCATCGTGAACAGGCAAAAATAGATCGTCTTTCCGCTGACGAAATTGAACAAATTTTGCGCAAGGGCAGTCAATTATTGGATAAAATCTGCGGTGCCCCCCCCATAACCTCCGCTGCTCCCGGCTGGCGTTGCACCGATAACGTGTTGCGTGCAAAATCTCGCCTTCCTTTCCGATTTAACAGCGATTGTCGCGGATCAGCAGTTTTTTATCCGGTTATTGACGATGTCGTATTACCGCAACCACAAATCCCGGTTACTATGCCTACTTATGACGAGGCGCTGGGACGCGATGGTATTACCGAAGACAACTACAATGATTTTATGATTTCTCATCTACGTCCGGGGAAGCTAAATGTTTTGACCATCCACGCCGAAGCCGAGGGTGGTAAATGTCTTGAGATGTTTGACGACTACCTCCGGCGTGTTGCCGAAAAAGGCTGGCTGGTGGTAGCTTTGGGAGAATTGCTCAATTCCGACGACCCGATTCCGAAGGGATGTATTATCCAGGAAAACTTCCCTGGACGTGAAGGGCTGCTCGCCATCCAGTCCCAGGAAATTATTGGCGGAAAGGACCGAACTTAGAGGACGGAAGCGACTTATTTGACCTTGGCAATATATGCGATGGTAGAGGTTCTTCGTATTTGGGATTGAGAGGAAACATCTCTCGCGCCTTGTCAAGATTGGCAGCTGCCTCATCAGGGCGTCCGGTCAGCGTTTGAATAATGTAAAGACGATGATAGGGCACCGCCCTTTCAGGCCCTAATGGAATCGCACGAAGGTAGAAATCCTCCGCCCGAACAAAATATCGGCGATTGAACATAAAATTTCCCGCCGTGATCCAGGGGAACGGCGAGTATGGTCTCGCGTTGACCGCTGTTTGTAGCTTGCTTACAACTTCTTCGGGCGAAATTTGCATGAAATCTTTTGGATTTTTGTTGCGATAATCACATAATTCAATTAGTCTGGCAAAAACAATTTCGGAGGAAAACAGGTGCCAGCCACCGCCAACAGATACAGCAATAAGTGTTATAGCAACAACTAAGACCAATATTTTTGAACGCTTATTCGATCGCTTTAGAGTGTCTCCGTCACCGGACGGTAACATCAGCATGATGGCTATGATTGCGCCTGTTGCCATCAGCGCCGGCACCTGTAGATGAACTTCCAATACTGAATGGATAGCAAACGCCAGGAAGCCGGCAAGCATGCCGACATCAAGAGAAAGCCAATTCTTCTTGCCAAGTGACATTTCCTTACGCAGTCTACTGACACCGCGCCAGAGAGGATATAAAAATGCCGCAAGTGCTGCCAGAAGTCCGAGTATCCCTGCCTGACTACCGAAGGCTAAAAAAAGATTATGGGGTGTGTGTGGGGCTTCCTTGGTGGCAATGTTTTTAAGTTTCATGTAGTCGTGAAAAAAATCGCCCCAACCAGCGCCGGTAACAGGGGAATCCAGTAGCATTGTAACTGAAACTCTATAGTAATCCAGTCGGGCTGTTGCAGACAGAAAACCTCTACCGGCGAAATATATGTAAAGTCCACCGAGTATAATAGTCAGTAGCCCAATCGACCACGCTCCCAGGCGGAGTTTACGATCGACTGGCAGCAATGAAATGATACACCAGCCGGCAACTATCAGAGACAAAAATGCTGCGCGACTCTTGGTGGCAAGAAATACTACAATTAATGACACGGCGAGTAGAGGCACGAGTAGCGCGCGACTCTGTTTGGGTGGATCAATCCGACCACACCAGTTCCAGAACAGAATCAGGCATGTCGGGCCGGTAAGCAGAAGATAGCCGGCTAAAGAATTACATGATGCGAATGAAGCAAAGACCCGGTTGTCCATTACCCTGGCCATCATGTCGCCGCCGACATCAATGCCGTACAGCGTCTGACGCTGTTCAATAAATTCTCGTGTGTTATCAAAACCAAAAAAGAGCTGTTGCAGTCCCAACAACACGGTTAATGCTGTCCCGAGAAATACTGCAACAAGAATCTTGTCGCGATACTTAATATCATAATCAACCAGCAGGTAAATTGTTACAGCAAAAGCGGCGATGCCGGAAAGATGTATCAGTTCTGTAATAACAAAATCCCAAACCCCGGCATTGACAATCCCCGGCAACGCGGCGAAAAAGAGCATTACCCACAGTCCAGTGACAACAAGCACCGGGTTGCGGAGAGAGACAAATCGAGGCGGAAATGCTGTCAGGGTCAACAACAACAAAATTCCGGTCAGAAATGGGAACAAAGATGCCGGCCAGGAAATAATCAACCAGGCGAACGCTTGCTCTGGAAAATAAGAGGTAACTTCCGGCAGCCCGGTGAGGACGCCAAATTTTAGCGGTAGCAGAAATACAAAGAACAGTATCAGAAACGAAACTATCCGCTGATAGAGTCCCGACAAATTACCTGCGTTCGTGGCGGAAAATGCAGAATTTTTTTGATGACAACTAATATCGGTTTTCATTTGACTTTATTTTTACACCAGCTATCATTACGTTTTATACAATCGTAATAACGGATTCTTGTCGGCATCGCTGTCGTAAACCCGTCCCGAACAGTTCTAAAATATATCGCCGGTTTTGCGAATTGAAAACTCCAGAACCAGTTTTGCAATTGGCTCATTTATAGTATTTTTTATCTTCCCCAAATAATACTCGTGGGCCGGGAAAAGAAAAAATAATCATAACAACTTTAAAACTAAGCAAGTTAGCCTATATTACAATGGCTGTGATTTGATTGGCGCACAATAAGGAATTTTTGGAAGGACAAATCGTATGAAATATGTTGGAGCTCATGTCAGTATCCGGGGCGGCGTGGAGAATGCGCCTCTGAACGCTGCAGCCATCGGCGCGAAGGGATTTGCGCTGTTCACCAAAAATCAGCGGCAATGGCACGCGCCGCCGTTGACAGAAGAGAGTATTGCCGCGTTTCAGACCAACCGCGCGGCTCACGGCTATTCTCCAGAAATGATTTTACCGCACGACAGTTATCTGATCAATCTTGGTCAGCCGTTTCCCGAAAAGCTTGAGTTGAGTCGTCGAGCGTTCATTGACGAAATGAAGCGATGCGAACAACTCGGGTTGACGCTCCTGAATTTTCATCCCGGCAGTCATCTCAAGGAGATATCCGAAGAAGCGTGTCTGAAACTCATTGCCGAGTCTATAAATCTTGCGCTGGCTGAAACCCGGAACGTTACCGCCGTACTTGAAAATACGGCGGGCCAAGGTAGCAATGTCGGTTATTGTTTTGAACATCTGGCCACAATTATCGAACAGATCGACGACAAGTCCCGGATCGGTGTTTGCATCGATACCTGTCACGCGTTTGCCGCCGGCTACGACCTGGCCAGTCCCGATGGCTACGATCAGACCTGGCGCTGGTTTGAAAAATATATCGGTTTCGAATTTCTCAGGGGAATGCATATCAATGATTGCAAGTCCAAACTCGGTGGACGGCTTGACCGCCATCACAGCCTGGGCGCCGGCGAACTCGGAGAAAGCATCTTCAGCCGGATAATGAATGACGACCGGCTGGACAGTATCCCGTTGATTTTGGAAACTATCGACGACACTCTCTGGCCGCGTGAAATCGCCTGGCTTTACAGTCTTGAACAAAACAAAAAAATCCAAACCATAATCTAACTTGTCCAAATCGATATTTTAAGCTTCACAGAGCACTAGGAAAATGTTATCATATCGGTTGAGGAGAACGGCGACGAGAGCGGGCAACGAGTAGAAAAAGAGTGAGCGATTACCACAAATTTGTAATGCCTCACTCTTTGGGTGGGGTCGAGTCTTTGGGTGGGGTCGAGGCTACGACACCCGAGGAGGAAC
>JAGYNC010000129.1 GCA_018400135.1 Victivallaceae bacterium | reverse complement strand
GAGTCTCACTGCCGACGAAAAAGTCTTTTTTCGTTCAGGCACTAATTACGAGATTGGAATTATTATGCCAAATGTCTGAAATTTATACTTGAATATGACTATTCATATTCTAGATTAATCGATGTCTTGTTCCAATGGGTGGGTACAGGCAAAATAATTGGTAACAGCACCCGCAATAGCATCATAAGCCAAGTATTGCGTGAACTTTTTCGAAAATTATAACTGCTGTCAATCCTTTCTCAAAAAGGAATTGCGGCTTGGGTGGAGTGAGTTATGAAACCTGAATTCGATTTTCTTGACGACATTATGTTGCAACACACCGACAAACTCAAACACTGGCATGATCTTCTTAAAGAAATTATGCCGGATTATTTTTTTAAGACCTTTTCTAAAAAACAACTTGGCGAAATTCTACCACTGCTATTCAATATCGAAAACGAAACCGGCATTCAACGTATTGAGCGCGAAGACAGTATTATTCTGATCTATTTAAAAAGCGACGATAACAATCTGCTCGCCACCAGTCGCATGATGCGTTCCCATAATATTTCCAGTGCCGTAACCCATGAATCTAAACAAAAAATCGTGGTCGGAAATAAGCCGCGAACGCTGGTTATCGAGTATTTCGCACTTGCTGACAAAGAAGCCGAAGGCGGCACCCCGCGATATCCGTTCAAAGACATCAGCGCCGCTTATAAACAACAGTTCAAAAAAAATCCTCCAGAACTTAAGGAAGTCTATGAACGAATTAATTGGCATAGTGTTGGCGATTTTAGCGCTGAACAACTTGCGAGTCGTCTCAATTGGATATTGGAGGTACAGGACAAAGACTATGTCAAGGTCTGTATTGAGAAGGTTGGACGTCAGGAACTGCGCTTGACTTTCGTCCGTACCTGCGATGCTCAAAAAGGCGGATTCTACTATAAAATTATTGAAGCGGTAAATCTGGCCGGATTCAATATTGAACGCGCCTACTTCCGCGACATGACCATCTCCCGTAATATTGATGACTTTAAGCATTTGCCGGTTACCGTTAATACCCTCTACCTGACCTCCGAAAAAAACATCTCCCTCAATTCAGAAAAAATCATCAGCATGCTGCGCGAACTAAAAGTACTGAACTGGACCAGCGCACTCGACTTATTTCATCGTGAATTGGTTGCTAAACAAGGCTTCACTATCAGCGAAACTAATTTACTGCGGGCTGCGGTAGAATTCGTCCACACGCAACTATCATTTATCGACAAAAATGCTTACAACAGTAAGGATATCTATCGACTCGCGGCAATCTACCCGAATATTCTCGCTGATTTGATCGAGTACTTCAAGGCTAAGTTTTCACCGGATTTGTCCCACTCTGAAAAGAAAATTACCCGAGTCTCTCACCGTATAGAAAAAGCTATCGGCTCAATCAATACCGGTATGTACGAAAAAGATAAAATGATTAAAACCATTTTCCAGGCAGCACTAAACTTTTTTGAAAATATCCTGAAATCCAATTTCTACTGCGACAACAAAGCTGCGTTGGCATTTCGCATGAACCCGGACTTTATGTCCCATTACAGCGCCATGAGCGACAATTATACCGATGCGTTTCCAAAAGATTCTCCTTATGGAATTTTCTATTTCTATCGCGAAAATGCTATCGGGTTCCATGTCCGATTTTCAGAAATCGCTCGCGGCGGGTGGCGAACAGTTATCCCCAAAAGCAGTCCGAACGAATTGGAACGGCACGATGCTTACGAGTTTGCCAAGGACGAAATATTCCGCGAAGTGTTTGTGCTCGCCCATACCCAACACATGAAAAACAAGGATATTTATGAGGGCGGCGCCAAAATGATATCCCTCTTGAATCTCGCCAGCAACCAAAAATTTAAACCGGTATTATTCGAGTCGCAACGTGCCATTTGCGCGGCATTTGTCTCATTGATTAATTACAACGCCAAACATAAACTGCGCGATAAAAATATTGTTGACTATCTGGGCGACAAGGAGATAATCGAAATCGGCCCGGACGAAAACATGTTCGACCCAATGATTAGGTGGATGGGAGACTACGCCCAAAGCGTTGGCTACACGCTTAAGTCCGGTATTATATCCGGAAAACCAGATAGCGGGATCAACCATAAGGAGTACGGGGTTACCTCTTTCGGTGTTCATCAATATCTGTTGCGAACCCTCACTGAACTACAAATTGATCCAGGCAAGGATGAGTTTTCCATTAAAATTTCCGGAGGCCCGTTCGGTGATGTTGCCGGCAATGAAATGCGACTGCTCCTGACTAAGAAAAATGGGCACTACATGTATCCAAACTTGAAAATTGTTGCCATCACTGACGGTCCGGCAGTTGTCTATGACCCGGATGGTATTGATCGGGATAAATTGTCGAAGATTGTGCTGAAAGACAATTTGGACTCATTCGACCCTGCGGCTCTGCGTGGCAACGGCGCCTATATGATTTTCAGTCAACCAGTAACAGTACAAAACGCTGAACGTTATCGCATGCTAGTCCGTTCCGGTAATAAACTGCAGGAAAAGATGCTTGGACGTGACGAGTTTATGAAATTTTTCCAGTCCAATATCTACCACTACGCGGATGTGTTCGTGCCATGCGGCGGACGTCCATCAACCATCAATGGTTCGAATTGGCAGGATTATTTGCCCGGCGGCAAAATTAGCTCCAAAGCCATTATTGAAGGCGCCAATTCATTTATCACTCCTGACGCCCGCGTCAAATTACAGGAGACTGGAATTATTGATGTTAAAGATGCCTCCGCCAATAAATGCGGTGTGATTACCTCCTCCTACGAGATTCTTTGCGGCTTGATGCTTGAACCGCAAGAGTTTATTGCGGTAAAGAAAGAATTGGTGCCGGAAATCATGGAAAAACTGAGACATCATGCCGAACGTGAAGCTGAATGGCTATTCACCCAATTTAAACACGCCGGCGCGTTAATGACCGATTTGACGGAAACACTGAGTCGTCGGATCAACGCCAAAAACGAGGCCATTTCCGCGCACCTTGATGAACATCCGGAATTAATCACGGATCAACTCATCCTTGACCATCTGCCGCGAATATTTTCTAAAAAATATCAGACCCGTCTCGAGCGTCTCCCGACAGAATATAAAAAAGCAATCGTCGCTGTAGAATTGGCCACCAGAATTGTTTACAATCAATCCGACAATCTTAAACAAGAAATACAAGTAGCTGTTACTGGTTGATATGCTCTATCAGGTTGAAAATTTAACTCCAGCGTGGCCATGAGGTATTGCAGGGACGGCGCAAGATCGCGGTCAAGGTGGTGGACATCTTCGGCAACGACACCATGACGATCGTGGAGGAGAATGTGTGAATCCGCAGATTACACAGATTGGCGCAGATTTGGATAAAAGCAAATGAGGCCATAACGCGACTAATTGAAATGAAAGAAAAGCATTGCCGATGTTAGGCATCAAACCAAATACGAAAGGATACCAAATGAAAGTACTGATAATCTTCAACCGAGAGCCTTATGATAATACCGATGTAACATGGAACGGCTTGCGCTTGGCCGAAAAACTGTCGGAGACTGGACAGGAAGTTAGAATTTTCCTCATGAATGACTCAGTTGATATGGCTCGTGATGTTTGCAAGCCACCGGAAGGATATGACCAAGATTTATCCCAAATGCTCAAAGACCTTATTGCCCGGGGCGTTCCTGTGAAGGTGTGTGGAACTCGCATGGCACGGTGCGGAATCTACAAGAATCATCCCTATTTTGAAGGGGCTGAGAAATCTACGATGCCAGAATTGACGGAGTGGGTTGTTGATAGCGACAAGGTAATTACTTTCTAAATTAGTCTCGCACAAAATCGGGCGAGCATCACAGGCAACCCATATGGCTAAAACCGAACCATTTGAAAAATATAGCGACAAGTATGATAAATGGTTCGAGCGGAATCAGGATGCCTATCAAGCTGAATTGGAGGCGATACGCCAGGTGATGCCTCCTCCCCCAGCCAAGGGTTTGGAGGTCGGCGTTGGTTCTGGAAAATTCGCTGTGCCTTTGGGCATAGGAATCGGCATTGAGCCATCGGAGAAGATGGCGGTCAAGGCCGAAACAAAAGGTGTTCGAGTTCTTCGGCATGTCGCCGAGGAATTGCCGTTTTCTGATACTGAGTTTGACTTTGTGCTGATGGTAACGACGATTTGCTTTGTTGATGACATAACCCAATCTTTCAAAGAGGCGTTCCGAGTGTTAAAGCCCCAAGGGTGTCTTATTGTCGGATTTGTGGACAGAGAAAGCAAATTGGGTAAAGAGTATAGCGATAAGGCCAATAAAAGTGTCTTCTATAGAGATGCAACCTTTTTTTCTGCTCAGGAAGTTGGCAAATATCTTACAGATGCTGGTTTTGAAAATTTGCTTTTTAAGCAAACGCTGATTCCCGGAGAGGAACAAGAAATTATTCAGAGTGGTTTGGGCAAAGGTGCATTTGTGGTAGCCAAAGGTGTTAAAGACAGCTAACAAGGCGCTGTCGGCGGACTGGTTTTCCGCTGCGCTCCATTGCCAGCCAGCTATGCGAAACGTTCAGCCGACGCGAGAGAGTGGGGGCGGTGTCATTAATACAGATAAGGACAACACATGTTGAAATTAACGGAACAGGAAAAACAGGAGATAGTCCGCTATCTGGAATCGGGTCGGGAGTTGCCGGAGAAATATCGTTTTCTGTTGTTTGAAGACAAACGGGAGGTGGAACTGGTCTGGAACGGCAAAACCAACGAAGTCTGCAATATCGTGCTACCGTTTCAGACCATCGAGCAGGTTGACGAGCCACGGGCGGAGAAGCCGGATGATACCCGCGACGATATTTTGTTCAAGGCGATGGGCGTTTCTTTCGATAACCGTGGCCGCCGGCTCAAGGGCTAGACGAACAAGTTGATCTGGGGCGACAACAAGCTGCGCAAGACCCGTCCATTTGTGGTGAAAGACCAGGGCTACATGATTCCCAGGAAATCGGTGTTCAACCGGGTGATCGGCGACAGCCCGTTTGAACTGAAGTTCGCGGCGTTCCTTGAACAATGCCCGGACGTGGCCGCCTATGCCAAGAATTATTTTGCGGTGCATTTCAAGCTTGATTATGTTAACGCGGAAGGCGACATCTCGAACTACTATCCGGATTTCATCGTGCGTTTAAATGATGGGCGCGTGGTGATTGTCGAAACAAAGGGGCAGGAAGACTTGGATGTGCCGCCCAAAATGGCACGTTTGTGCCAATGGTGCGAGGACATAAATCAGGCGCAGTCACAAGTCCGGTATGACTTTGCCTTTGTTGACGATGCTGGTTTCGAAAAATACGGACCCAAGACTTTCGCCAATATTTTGGACGGATTCCGGGAATACAAGGAAACATAACAACAAAGATAGTATTATGGAAATGAAAAAACAAATCCTCATTTGGGCGAGGCCTTTATCGAAGGGGTCAGGGAGCAGATGGACATTGATGATCCTCTGGAGGTCGAGAAAACATACGACAGACTGATTTTCGACGGACATCCGGAGGAAGAGGTTCTCAAGATGCTTGCTTGCTTGCATTCTAACGACTGAAATATTCGAGGTAATGAAGTACAAGCTAGTCTTTCAATCACCGGCTCTATGTCAAACGACTTCGGAATCTCCCGAAGTTGCCGTGAGATTAGCGATGGCAGATGCCCACAACGAAAGAGAGTTATCCCTGGCGCCCATGACCAATATGAGGTCTCCCGCAGTGGCATGTTCATGTAAAAAAGACTCGGCTTCCGCGCGTTGCCGAAAAAAATGATAGTTTTTTGTGCCACGCTGTCGATAGCCGGCAACAACTTCTTCTGATGTCGGGGTAAAGCAGGAGCTCCCGCCTGCGTAGTATGGCGGCAAAAAAGCAAAAATATCATCCGGACGCAAAACGTGTTCCAGCTCATCGAACAGCGCTCCGCGCATAAAACCCAGAGGCCCGAAGCCATGCGGCTGGAAAACCGCCAGAATTTTGCCGGAGGCAATTTCTTGCGCTGCCTGAAGGCATGACACAATTTTTTCCGGATTATGGGCATAATCATCATAGACGGGAATCCCGCTGCCGGTAGTTCCCGCGCGGGTGAAGCGCCGCCAGACTCCATGAAACTTTTCCGCCGTCGCGATCAACTCATGGAGAGGATATCCAAGCATGGAAGTAACCGCCAGGACAAAGGCGGCATTGAGTCCATGATGCCGTCCGGGCGAGGGAAGTTTCACGGCGGTGCCGTTTATGGTCGCCGTCACTCCGGCGGCTCCTGCCTGATAACCGGTCATTTTCCACTGCGCGGATGACTTCGGCGCATCGGCAACACGCACGACTTCGAGTTCAGGCGGCAAGGTTTTCGCAATTTCCCGGAAGACACTCTCATCGATAACCAGACCGCGTTTAACCTTGCTGGCAAACGCGGCGAACAACCGGCACAGTTCATCGCGGGAGTAATGATCGGTGCCGATGTTTAGAATCGCCGCGTAGTCGGGTGAATAGGACAACAAGCTGCGGTCGCTTTCATCCGCCTCGAAGATAAAATGTTTGCCGCTGCCAGCCCGGAAATTGCCGGGATTTCCGGTATCTTTGAAACGGTTGATCAACCCGCCATTCAGACACGACGGATCAGCGCCGAGAATTACCAGAGTTTCAGCCAGCCAGCCGGTTACCGTGGTTTTGCCGCAACTACCGGCAATAGCTATAGTTATCCGACCGCGCATCGCTGCCAGCGCTTGGTGCAGTGCTTCGGAACGGTGCAATCGCGGCAACCCCATACCAGCCTTAAAGTCGGGATTATCATCTTCTATTGCCGAAGAATAGACCAGGACATCCGGAAGTCCGGCACTGACAAAAGAGCCGTCCTGCGGAAAAATGGTTATATCCTGTTTTTGGAGAGCGGCAAACAAAGTTGAGTTTTCCGGAAGATCCGCACCGCGGTCGCTGCCGGTGACGCGGTAACCCATGGACGCGTAAAGCTGCGCCAGTCCGCTCATGCCGATACCGCCGATCCCGACGAAATGTAATTTAGCTCCGGCTTTAAGTTTTGCCGCCATATCCGCCCTAGGTTAGTTTTACCATAGCTCACATTTCGGAATCCCGAAATGTGAATAATTATTTAATATGGATTTCCCTCATTGTCGTGAAAATTCTCACACCAAGGTACGAAACCGGGAAATACTGTTTACCACCGAGAACACTGAGGCACAGAGGAATTTTGAGGTTTGCTCGAATCCGTGATTGCTTCGCCAGCTCGCAATCACATATTCGCGCAAACGTATTATCAGAGTAAAAATACAAAGTCTTCTTGATTTCCTCGACAGCAGCGTTGCGGGAGTGGCAGGAACGCCTTAGGCGTTGCAACACTCACGCAATCACTCTAATCTCTCTTTCCCGGTGCCTCGGTGTTCTCCGTGCCTCCCATGAGAAG
>JAGYNC010000128.1 GCA_018400135.1 Victivallaceae bacterium | reverse complement strand
AAAGGGCAAGGGGTGGCACGCCTAAAATTTGGCTGTCTTTTGCAAGATTTGACAAAAATGTAAGATTTTAACCCATTTCAAAGAAATGTTCTAAATATCCAATATTTCTGATTCATTACACAAAATCTGCAAAACTTCGCCAGCCAGAAAAAGTGACCCGGTAATCAGGCGCGGACGGACAACATTCATGGTCAGCGCCGCTGCGGCGTTGGGGACAGCGATTGCCGGACACGAGGAAAAAGTTTCCAGCATTGAGCAAAGCTGTTCGCCCGAATAACTTGGCCGATTTGAATATCTAATTGGAGTAAAGATAAATTCCGAAGCAAGAGGTTCCAGAATTTTCAGATTTTCGAGTGTTGCTTTATCGCTGAAATTGCCGAAAATGACGGGAAGCTTGGGGTTGACGAACAATTCTGCTAACGTTTCCGTCAGCGCCGTCAGGCCATCCGGATTATGAGCACCATCAATGACAGTGCCATCGGGCAGAAATTGACAACGTCCGGGCCAACGCACTGTTGCCAGACCGGTAAGCGCGGTCTGCAATGAAAAATCGAAACGTTCAGCGAGAAATTGCAACACCGGAAAAATGATGCGGAAGTTATTCCTTTGCATCTTTCCCATAAGCACAAGCCGAACCGCATAATCCGCAAAAATAAAACTTTGGCTCGGCGTTGGTTTCACACGCAATTCGAGATTATTGAGAACATCCGGAGCCGGTAACGTAACAGACGCGCCCAGGCTGCGGGCACGGTCGCCGATAACTGAAAACGCGTCATCGGGCATTACCCCGGTAAATACCGGAATCCCCGGCTTGATGATGCCCGCTTTTTCATGGGCAATGGCAACAATAGTATCACCGAGATACTGCTGATGATCTAACGCGATTCCGGTAATTATGGAACAAAGCGGAGTAACGATATTGGTGGCATCGAAACGTCCGCCCATACCGGTTTCCCAAACGACAAAATCAACTTTTTGTTCGGCGAAAAAGAGCGCCGCCATCGCCGTGGTGAATTCAAAATAGGTGGGACATGACCCTGCTTCAGCCATTCTATCGGCAATTGGCTGCAACCGAACAACCAGAGCCGCAAAATCCCTTTCACTGATAGCCCGACCATCTATGCGCATACGTTCACGCGGTGAAATCAGATGTGGTGAGGAGAAATAACCAACACTGAATCCAACCTGGCGCAACGCCGCCAGTAACATGGCACCGCAAGACCCTTTGCCGTTGCTGCCGGCAAGATGGATAAAACGCAGCTTGCGATCAGGCGCGCCGACTGCGTCAAACAGCTTTCGGGTCTGTTCAAGCCCGAGTTTTATCCCGAATTTCTGCAACCGATCAAGGTAGCTGACCGCATCTAAAAAAGAGTAGTGCATGGTTACAGCGGTGCCTGTTGTTTCAGCCCGGCAATCATTCCATCACCTTCCCAAGCCTGACCAACAGGGGGTACTGAGATTGTTTTTTATTTGCGTTAACTGTCGGGAACGTCCGGTCCAGGTATCGACTATGTAAAGCTGTTTTTTCCCACCGTATGAACGCGAACAGACCAGATGGCGTCCATCCGGCGCCCAGGAAGGAGATTCCCAATCCCCGGCTGCCTTAACTACAACCCCGCCGGGAGTTTTACCGCTAATATCCAGTACTGCAATCGTATAGTTTGCGCCCATTTTGGCGGAATAAGCAATTTTATCGTCGCCCGACCATGAAGGTGTTACAGCTTCACTGCCGATGGTTTGTAGACGCCTTACCGCGCCGCCATTCGGACTGACCAGATATAATCCCGGCCGCCCTGTCCGACCTGAAACAAAACAGATAGCATCCCCACGCGGACTCCAGCATGGCGATGCCTCGACAGTGCGATTGTTGGTAAGCCGACGATAAGCTTTCCCGGTTAACTCTTTTACGTAGAGGTCAACCTGGTTGTCACGGCTGAGAATCAACGCCAAATACTTGCCGTCAGGCGAGATCGCGGCTCCCGTGTTGAGTCCGGGGTAAAAGGTTAAACGGCGACTCTTTAATGGCGACAATGAGGTCTGAACAATACTGGTGGATGACTTATTGTATTTGGTATAAAGCAATGATTTATTGTCGGGAAACCACTCCGGCTCGACCGCCAGACTCCTGAACTTGGTAACCCGTTGAATATTTTGTCCATCAATATCGCAAACATAAATATCGTGTATCCCGTTGCCAACTTCGGCACAAAACGCGATCCGCGAAAAACAAATACCATCAATTTTGAATATTCGCTGCAGAATCGCGTCTACTCCCCGCTGCGCGGCACGTCGCAAATCACCACTGATAATGGGTACTTTCAAAGAACATGCTACCACCCTCCCCTGGCGTACCGTCAGGATCAGGTGATTTTTGTCGCAGCTACCGGAAACAGCATAGTCTGCCTTGGCGGCACTTTCGAAATCAAACCAGCCACAAGCTCTCAACATGAAATTAACTGCGGCGGATGCTTGCGCACTGCCTTCCACCCCTTGAAAATGCAACGTTGGGTTACCGGTAAATCCACCGGCGCTCTTAACTACTCTCACCTGGGCAAAAAGCGGGTTGAAATGGAAACAAAAAAGTATTATCAAACACAAGATTGACAACCCCCGGCTACCGGAAATAACAGATTGATATTGTTCGCGTTGCTGTATCTTAGTATCTATTTTTATCATAAATCTTGTACTCCTTGAAGTAAACTTGGTTCTGTTAAAACCGACAGAACATTTTTTTATCTGTTTTTATCTCTTTCGGTTGAAGAAAACGGCTGACGCTTGGGGCTGCCTCTACTCGTTGACGCTCTTATCGCCGTTCCCCTCAACCGATTCCCCGCTTTCATACTTTTCGAAAACTTTTCTCCATTCTCAATTCTTCATTCGTCAGTCCCTATCTTGAGTACAATAACTGACCGGAAGATAAATTCCACTCTCCATAAACAAAAATTCATGAACTAAACATGGGTTGTAATAGTGGATTATCGTGCTAAATTCTCTCCTCGCGCTGTGAAACTTGAATGATCCATTCAATGCGACAATGACATTACGGAGATGTCTCATGCCATTATTCAATATTATTAACAAGTCAAAATATTCAACGTTGCGTATTCCGCGTGACGCAAAAAACAAAAAGCGGGAAATTCCCGAAGGGTTGTGGTTGAAATGTAAAAAGTGCACCCGCACGCTTTATAAAAAGCAGTTGGCGGAAAATTTAAATATCTGCCCGCATTGCAGGTTTCATTCACCGCTTAAAGCGCTGGATCGTATTCGCTTGTTAACCGATCAGGACAGCTTTATTGAACTTGATGCCGAATTGACATCAGTTGATCCACTTCAATTTTCCGATGCCAAATCCTATGCCGAAAGATTACGCCAAAATATTGCAAAAACCGGATTGAAAGAGGGAGTAGTGTGTGGCACAGCTACGCTCAATAAACTCGCCTTCGCGTTGGCGGTTATGGATTTCCGCTTTCTCGGGGCCAGTATGGGCTCGGCGATGGGAGAGAAAATTACCAGATTATTTGAAAAAGCACTGGAATTGAAAATTCCCGCAGTTATGGTTACTGCCAGCGGCGGCGCCAGAATGCAGGAAGGAATTCTCAGTTTAATGCAAATGCCAAAAACCAGCGCCGCACTGGAACGGTTGGCAGCTGCCGGATTGCCGTATCTGGTAATCTTAACCAATCCTACCTATGGCGGTGTTACTGCCAGTTATGCAACGCTTGGCGACGTAATTATTGCCGAACCGGGTGCCATGATCGGTTTTGCCGGCCCCCGGGTAATCCGTGAAACTACCAATTCTGAATTACCGGAAGGATTTCAAACTGCTGAATTTCTCTTGTCAAAGGGGTTGATTGATCGCGTTATTCCAAGAAATAATCTCCGTAGAGAAGTATCGTTGTTACTTGAATATTTATCCGGTTAGTGTAGTTTGTTTTGAACATGTCAAAGATTAACTGGAACCCGTTAATTGTATTTTATTGCACCTTTTCACTAACTTATTTTTGTGTCGCCGGGAGTAGACCCCGTGCGTCGGCATCGTGCCAATTGAGTCAGGTGGGGAACCAAGCAGCTCCGGCAATGATCCGGGCGCTGCGGGTAAATCTACTCCGGCGACACTCTTTTTTGCAATTATAGCGCTGAAAATTACCTGGATGCGTGAAAAATTAAGTGCGGCACAGTCCCGCTTTGCGGGATTACAGCCAACGAAGCAGATGCGCCGCAATAAATTTTCCCAAAGGGTAAATTGTTATTGTGAATAACAACAGAATTTCCGTTATAACTTCAAACCTATAACAACAAACACAGAACGGTTACCTGCTCATGAAACGTATTGATGGACGCGAAAATGACCAATTGCGAAAACTCTGTTTTATCCCCTATTATCTGACTAATCCGCTGGCTTCGGCAGCAATCGAATTGGGTAATACCAAAGTAGTATGTGCCATCAGCGTTGAGTCCCGGGTACCCCCCTGGATGCGGGCGCAAAATGTCCCGGGCGGCTGGCTCACTTGTGAGTACGGTATGTTGCCCGCCTCAACTCATGAACGCATGAGACGCGAAGCATCTAACGGCAAACAAAGTGGCCGCACGGTGGAGATTCAACGTCTGATTGGTCGCAGTTTGCGCGGAGTTCTTGATCTGCAAAAAATCGGTGTTAATACTATTTATGTTGATTGCGACGTAATTAACGCCGATGGGGGAACGCGGTGCGCTGGCATAACCGGCGCGTCCGTTGCCTTACAATTAGCGTTACGCTCAGAATGTGGGGTGCAACGCTTAAAGAATAATCCTATTTCGGAAAATGTTGCCGCCGTCAGTGTTGGGATCGTCGATGGGGAACCGTTCCTTGATTTGTGTTATGAAGAAGATTGTCGGGCAGAAGTGGATATGAATGTGGTTATGACTGAATCGGGTGAATTTATCGAAATTCAAGGTACCGCCGAAGGGAAATCATTCTCAAGAAGGCAACTTGACGAACTACTGGAGCTGGCAGAATGCGGATTGAAGAAAATCTTCAAGCTCCAGCGTGAAATCATTGAACGCGCCACTGCGACCAATGCAAAAATAAGCGGAGCAACCGGACGACCCTTAAAAAATCTCGGCAATCTCGGTGAAGTTTTTGACGGTGTTAAACTCTGAACTGGTATGCTTTTAATAAGGAATAATCCATCATGGCTGAATATCAGGTAATAGCCAGAAAATGGCGGCCTCAACGCTTTGCCGATGTTGTTGGACAAGAACACGTACTCACCACGCTTAAAAACGCGGTAAAGCAGAATAGAACGGCCCATGCCTATCTCTTCGTCGGACCACGCGGCATCGGCAAAACAACAACTGCCAGAATATTCGCCAAAGCGCTCAACTGTGAGTCCCCGAAAGACGGCGAACCTTGTTGCCGTTGTTTTTCATGTCTCGCTATTGCTGCCGAAAATAATATTGATGTTATAGAAATTGACGCCGCCAGCCAGAATTCCGTGGACAATATTCGCGGATTACGTGACGAAGTTATGCACGTTCCGGTCAATGGCCGTTATAAGATATATATTATCGACGAAGTACATATGTTATCCAAACAGGCATGGAACGCTCTCCTGAAAACCGTTGAAGAACCTCCTCCTCATGTTAAATTTATTTTTGCCACTACCGAAGCACACATGGTATTACCGACTATTGTTTCGCGGTGTCAACGATTTGACCTGATGCCGATTTCCTCTCGGTTAATCCTGGAACGGCTTATCGAAATTGCCAAGGCAGAGAATGTCCGCATTTCGCGAAACGCGCTTGAAGCCATTGCCCGCGCGGCCGATGGCGGGATGCGTGACGCGCAGTCGTTACTTGACCAGATGATTGCTTTTTTTGGCAATGATACTCAGGAAATTACCGCGAAACAGGTGCTCTCGCTGTTCGGACTCACTGCCGCGGAAGATTTAGAACAACTACTCATTGCGATGCTTGCCAACCAGCCGGGTGAAGTTGTTAACACAATTCACCAACTGGCAGCCCGGGGCAAAAACCTTGAAACACTGTTCAATGATATTCTAACCTGGTTGCGCGGCATTCAACTGTGTCTTATCCTGACCGAACCGGAAAATGTTTTGGAAGAAGGAACAGAGACACTTGCGGTTTACCGGCGTTTGAGTCAAACTACCTCTTTCGATATCGTTCAATCCCTGCTGGAAAATCTGGCTCCGATCGGTAGATCCCTTCACGACGCGTTAAATAAACAAGTGTTCATTGAAACCATCATCCTGAAGTCTATTAAGGATGCACACGCAACCAGTATCGAACAAATAATCGCACGGCTCAATCAGTTGCGAACCGCTGAAGAACTTAAATTCCTCGACAAAATTCCATCGCAAAATGACACCCCTCTTCCCCAGGCATCGCCAGTTGTTTCACCTCCTTCATCCACACCAACCTCTGAATCCATACAAGTTTCATCTGCCGATAATCAACCGCAAAATAACACCCCACACGAACCCGAAGCACCGGAAAATCCTGACTCAAATAGCAATACATCATCGAAATCGAATACGCTTAATTGTGCTCAAAAAACAACAGAGGAAGTTGCCGAAAAAAACGACACTACCGACAATTACGACGTCCCTGTCAGGGAGGAACCGAAAGCCACTTCCACTATACCAGAAATTTCTAAAGATGAATCCCTGCCGGTTGCGGAAGTTACCCCAGCCGATACAGCAACACTTAACGATCCGGTGACACTCTGGCGTAAACTTGTCAAAGAGACAATGGAATGCCACCAGCTAAACCCGATGTTAGCATACTACATGAAAGAAGGAACTCCGGAAAAATGTGAAAATAACGTTTTAACTGTTGTTTTTGACGATGAATTTGAACCGGAACATTACCAAAATGTGCTTAAAGTGTTGCCTCAGTTAACGGATCAATTACAAAAAATGCTGCAATCCCCGACAACCTCAATCAAATTGCTGCATCGTTGTGGCGTCAGTGAAGTTGACAGTAAACATGACTTGGAACGCAAACGCAGTTTGATGAATAATCAGGAGTTGGTATCAACAATTGCCGAAAGGAAAATTGTTAAAACAACTCTCGATCTCTTTGGGGGAGAAATCGCTGATGTCCACGGATAATATTAATGTTTTGAAGCGAATGTGTTCACTTTTTCAATAAACGTAATGCCTCACTCTTTCCTTTGGTTCGGGGTCAATACCACACAGCCTCGTCGTTCCTCCTCGGGTGTCGTAGCCTCGACCCCACCCAAAGAGTGAGGCATTACCAGCGTGACGTAACCCCTCAATCTTTTTCTACTCGTTGCCGTTCTCCTCAACCGATATGATAACCGTTAATCCGGCTACTTGTCTGGAAAAATCAGGCAAAATGTTCTTTGAAATGAACAAAGACCGTGAGAAGAAAAGCCTTTGGGACATGCGGAGCATGAACCCTGAAAGGCTTTTCGAGAATGTTCTAATTAGAACCTTTTCGAAAAGGTTTGAGAGGTACTCAAACCTTCCCGAAAATGTTATTTAGTGAGACTCCCCGCGGCAAGCCGCAG
>JAGYNC010000127.1 GCA_018400135.1 Victivallaceae bacterium | reverse complement strand
CTTCACCCTTCACCCTTCCTCCTTCCTCCCATTCCCCCCTTCTCCCTTTCCCCCTTTCTCCCTTTCACCCTTTCACCCTTCACCCTTTCTCCCCTTCTCCCCCGTCATTATCGATCAGTGGCTTCCTCTCCTCAACCGATATGATAACATTACCTCCCAATCCCTGGATTTTTCACACCCGATATTGCACTCTCAGGTTAGTGGGATATATTAGTCAGTGTTTTTAATTGAGCCCTTAAAACAATCTAATTTATCACGGATTCAGGATAATTGTTCTTTCCGAATAGAGCAGAGGATCGTGTTCCCACACGATCACATTCTTTTCGGTTGAGCAAACGCTCAAACCTCTGCCGGACACAACCCGGCAATTACAACTAATTTTTTGTAACGAGCGGCGCAAAGCGCCAAACTAAGGAGAAGGTGAAATAATGATAAAAAAAGTGAATACATGCCTGGTATCAATGTTGTTGTTCTGTATCGTGGCTCTGCCGACAACGGTAAAGGGCGAAAAAGCTGCGGCAACTTCCGGAAAAGTGGAACTTGCGGCACAAGGGCCGACGGCCGGCGGATTTAACCCTTCCAGAAAAAATCAATTAATTGGTATGATGAAACGCGTTGGACGCTATGCCTTGCTCTATATCCCCAATCGTTTGATTGACGCTTCCGACATTATTACCCTAAACGCCGGTTTCGGTGGAGCTTTTGCCAGTGAAATTCAGGTCACGCGCTATTTTCAGTTTGGTGGTTCCCACGGAGCTACCTACTTTCTGGGCAAGGATTACTTTCGCCAATTCGGCGGCGGTTATCATAATTCCACCCGTTTCGGAATGTTTTGTTTTGAAACAGATGTCACTTTCGTCGATGAAACGTTCGGCACCACCCGCGAATATGTGATTGATTACCCCCAATTCAGCGTGGCGGAACATCGCCTCGATGCTTTCCGCGACAACGATGTTGATTTTTGGGCAATAGGAGGAAATTTCGGCTGGCTTATCAATATTGGCGTTGGAATTCATCCGGTTGAAATTTTTGACTTTGTCGTCAATATTTTTTGCTACGACGTTCTGGGTGACGACTTAAAATAACTCCACTTGCTTCGAAAAAGCACGAATTCGGGATAACTTCTCCCCCGGAGAGCCATCATAAAGCTTTTTGCATAAATTCCAGGGAAATCAGATGTCTTCAGCAACCCGTCAGAGAAAATTCATCAAAAAGCTTTTAAACGAAAAGCGGTTCGACGAATTACGCCGCTGTTTTCGCCATACTGATCCAGCCGATATTGCAGACATCCTTGATGAACTGGAAACAGAAGAAATAGAACAGATTTTTTCTGTTCTTGACAGTCAAACAGCGTCTGAGCTCATAGTTGAAATGGACGACGACGATGTTGAAGAAATTGTTGAAAGCCTCCCCCCGGCAAAGTTGGCCGGCATTATTCAAAAAATGGCGCCCGACGATGCTGCCGATCTCCTCAATGAACTCGATATCAACGACCAGAACCGGGTACTGCATCTACTGACCCCAGAAATGAAAAAAAATCTCAAGGAGCTGGCAGAATACAACGAGGAGAGCGCGGGCGGGTTAATGACCCCGGAGTTCTGCGCGGTCGCTGAATCAGCCACTGTTCAACAGGCGATTAATGCCATAGTTGAGGCAGATTTTTCCGATCCGGTAACTACTGTTTTCGCGGTGGATAGCCAGGGAAAATTGACCGGTGCTATTCAAATTTCGGCACTAATCGCAAAACCCGGAAAGTCTTTGATTAAAGACGTTGTTATCGCCAATCCGATCTACGCGTCCCTAAACGATGACCGCGAGGAAGTCGCCCACAAAGTGAGAAAATATGATTTGCTGGTTATCCCGGTAGTTGACGAAGAAGGCAAACTGGTAGGGCGCATCACCATTGACGACGTTATTGATGCAATCGACGAAGAAGCAGCGGAAGATATGGCGCGCATGGCTGGTGCCCCGGATATTGAACATAACGAAATTACTCCTATGGGAATTGTCAGGTTACGCTTGCCATGGCTCCTGATAACCATGCTTACCGGCACTGTGGTAAGTTTCGTAATTCAGAAAATTATGGGCCTTGACAATGCTGAACGCCTTGCCGCATTCGTCCCGGTCATTCTCGGCATGGGCGGCAACACCGGCATGCAGGCAACTGCGGTAACTGTCAGAAGTATCGCGTTAGGGGAAATTGAACTGTCTCGCCTGGCCGGCATCTTTACGCGGGAAATCATGGTTGGCGCAACTATGGGTACCGTCTGTAGCGTATTGATCGCCATTGTGGTATGGACTAATCTCGCGGTTTTCACGGAAGTTACTCATTCCGAATCTCTTCCCAAAATGATTGTCGTGGTTTCGAGTTCCATGTTCACTGCCATGACTTTCGCCGCATTTACCGGCACGGTGCTGCCAATTATACTACATCGGTTTCGTATTGATCCGGCCGTTGCTTCAGGCCCGTTTGTTACTACCGGAAACGACCTCTCCGCGTCTCTGATCTATCTGGCCATGTGCAGCATTTTGTTATAAAAATTGAAAGCAAAAACTAGCCAATTTATTACAGATTCAGGTTTGAGTTAAGGATATTCTCATAATGCCACATTACGAAGAAAAAATTTGTCCTCACTGGTACTGCTTGGTTGTCCTGGCTTTTGCATTCATTATTTTTTATTGGCCAATGTATCTTGACGACCGTGAACTTTTTCGACACGAAGCCTACTACGCCGCTCAGGCTATGGAGATGAAAGAGCATACCATTCCAATAACATCCGCCCACGGTGTAGTAATTCAGAACTCCTATCCGCTCTTCCCCTGGCTTGCGTCACAATGCCATCAGCATCTGGGAATGTCCATGGAGTTCGCTTTGCGTTTTATCTCGGTCATGGCACTGGCTGCTATTGCCGGATTAGTCGCGGGCGCTTCCGGCAATGTTGGAAACATTCAGGCTGCCACTGTCGCCGCAGCTTGTATGATGAGCTCAAATATTGTTCTGGAAAAGGCTCCCGACGGTTACCCTGATATGTTGATGCTAATATTTCTGATGTCAGGTTGGCTACTCTGGTTCTGGCTGGGAGCTGGTCGCGGCAACTGGAATGCGGCGTGGATAGTCGGTCTTTTTTTCGGCGGGTTGGCATTTTATACCAATGGCTTTGTCGCATTAATCTACTTTATTGTCCCATTGATCTTTCAGCGTCGGCCCCTGACTATCTGGCCCAAATTACGAAAACCCGGCTTCATTGTCGGCTTGATTCTGTTGCTGAGTTTTGTCGTTCTCTGGGGATTCCCCCACCTGATGTTCGCCCGCACCCTGCCCTTCCGCTACATGCCGGTTGAAACTAAACACTTCTATGGCTATCTGGAACATCTAATCAGTTTCCCGTTCGACGTTGCTTTCCGCTTGTTACCGTGGACATTATTTGCCTGGGCGCCATTCTGTGCTGCCTTTTTCCCACTGGATAAGTCGCCAATTTTCAGTCGGTTCCTGCGAACAATCTTTATCTCGCTATTTATGATTCTCTGGCTGAGTCCTTATACTGATGCCCGGGACATATTGGTGCTGGTGCCGCCAGTGTCAATAATGACAGGACTCTGGTATTGGTTGATAATCCGCCGCTATGGGTTCGGACTGGCTCGCGTGGCTAAACTCGCGCCCTACCTGTTACTGGCGTGCGGGCTGGTGATTATCGGCTTTTATCTCGTGCCTGAAGAGTGGTGGTTGCCCTTTGTCCAACTTTCACGCAAAATTACCTTTAAGAACAATTGGAACCATTTGCTGTTTGGAACCGGTGGCGGTTTGTTAGCAATTATCCTTGGACTTATGGTTTATCGTTATGTTATACGCCGCCGGATTGACATGTCAATCTGGATGCTGGTTATGTTGCTTGCGGCCGGCCCAATGCTCTTTATCTGGTGCATTGCTCGTCCGTATCGCGCCCAGGAGAGCGGCAGACGTGATATGGGCATAGAACTCAGACAAGCTTTGAGTTCACAAGGGGTCAACTATGAGGAAACCATCTACAAGGCAGCTATCCTTGATCTATACGGGGAATGCTATTACATGGGTGGTAAAGTGAAAAAAATATTTTCTCTCTCTGAACTACCGGAAGAAGAAAAAACCGTCTATCTTATCAGTACTTCTTTTCCCGAATATCCCCGGCGCCGATGGAAGAATCTACTGCCAGCTCAAAAAACCTATCACGGCCAACGCATCTGCCTCTGGCAAGGAATAAGAGCTGACGCGAAACACACTCCCTGAAAGAGGAGATTGCGCAGCCAATCTTTGGAGTACCTGCCTGTGCGGGTACACACCTGGTTGCGTGGCAACTCGGTCAGTCCGATTCGCTGGATTAAAATTCTTTCTTTTGGGATTCAGCTTCAGGGCTTTCGCCAGACATAAAAAGTTTTAAGCGGTGGAAAACCGTTGAATTCCACTGAACAATAACTGGCGGTGTAAGCGCCGGTTGATAACCAGTAAAGGCGATCTCCCGGTTTCAGATCGGCAGGGAATTCGTATTTGTAGTCTTCGTAGATAGTATCCATACTGTCGCAAGTCGGACCGGCAATAATAACCTCCTCCAACTCACCTTTAGCTTCGCAAAAAATCGGATATTTGATCGCTTCATTGAGCGATTCCATCAGCCCGTTAAATTTCCCGACGTCGGAAAATACCCAGCGTTCAAGCGATGTTTTCGATTTCTTCGCTGATAACACAACTTCGCTGACTATGATTCCGGCATCGGCGACAATATAGCGTCCCGGTTCAATAATAATCTCCGGCATCCCTTCTGTAAAATTTTCCTCCAGATAATGGGATATCCCCTCCGCGTAGGTCTCAATGCTTTGACTTTTCTCAATGTAATCCCCGGGCAAACCGCCACCCATATTGACACATTCAAGCTCGATACCTTCTTCGCGTAACCAGTCGATAATGTATCTGGATTTACCCAGCGCCGCGTTCCACACCGAAATATCGCGCTGTTGCGACCCTACGTGAAACGAAATACCGTATGGAACCAAACCACATTTCTTAGCCAATAAAAACAGTTCAAGCGCCATCTCCGTTTGACAACCGAATTTTCGTGACAACGGCCAATCCGCTGTTGAAAACCCTTCAGTCAAAACTCGCACAAAAACTTTCGCTCCTGGAGCCGCCGCTGCAATATTCCTCAAATCCATCTCGCTGTCGGTAACAAACAACCGCACTCCCGATTTGTAAAACTCTTCAATATCCTGTTTTTTCTTAATCGTATTGCCACAACTTAAACTATCAGGTGAAATACCCAAGGCCAGCAATTTTCGCAATTCATAGACGGAAGCAACATCAAACGATGACCCCAGTCGATCCAGCAAAGTGATGATTTCCGTTGCCGGATTGGCTTTCACCGCGTAAAAAATTCGCGCGTAAGGCAGATGCTTTCTGAGGTCAAGAAATTTCTCTTTGACAATGTCCAGCAACACCACTAAAAACGGCGTCTGGTGTTTGTCCGCAAAAGATTTGATGAACTTCCACTCCTTTTTAGCAAAGTAATCATGCACATCCATCGCTTTATTTCCTCCTGTATCCGTAATAAGTTGGATAGGTTTTGCTTTTAATAACTCGCTCCTCTGACAGAATCTATCTGAAAAAAACGGATTTTGCCCGCGCTTCTCTGTTCAATTTCGACAAATTCGGCCACCGGCGGCGTAGGTTGCGGCGGAATGACCAGGGCAACTGCTGAATAGTGTTCCGTTCCCCTTGAAACTGATTCGTAAAGCCAACAGTTCAACGGCAACCAATTCCCATCAAAGCGACTCCGCAAGTAGTTCATCGCCGCGTTGACAACTCGCGTGTTATTGAGCGGTACGGTGGCGAGAATCGCCCGATTCCCAGCGTCATCATCAGCCTGCAATCGCCGCAGTTCATACTCCTGAAAGTCGAGCCGGTGATAGGTAACTGCCCTGCCCGGGACATTCAGGGGAACACTGGCCTCTCCCTGCCGGTTGTTCAGAACACTAATGTGATTCTTTTCGTTGCGCAGAAGCAGTATTCTGCCGCCGTCCCGGCAGCTGCTGATGCGATTGAAATTATCGCGATAGATTTCCGGACGGTTGTTGAACGCCATCGGCATACTGTAGGATGCGGCGTACACTACCATATAATCAGTCGGAATTTTGGAAATAGCGCGGAAATCAGCTTTGCTATCGGGTTCTCCCCATTTTTCTATCCCGGCGGCAAGTCCGGCGATACCGGAAACAGACAAAATAATGAGAATCGCGTTCCCGGCGAAACGTTGATAACGTTGCTTTACGACGACGAGCAAAACCTGAAACCCGCAAGCAATACCGACACAAAAGAAAGGCACCAGCGGCAGATACGCCCTGACCGGACCACCTTTAGCAAATAGGACAGTTGAAAAGGCAAAAAAACACAATCCGGCGATAAGGATGACGGCTTTTCTGTACTCATGATTGAAAGGCACAAATAACAGCGGCAAAAACAACCAACCAGGCATAAGCCCCGCGAAAATATTTTTCAAAAATAAAATCAGGCTATCGAAAGAATCAACCACCATACCGCCGGCCGCTGGTACCGCCCCGGTAAATTGATCGTAATTGCCAAAATATAGAAATACCGCGAATGCGGTGATAATCGTCCAACTGACAAGTAATTCGATATTTTCTCTTACTAATCTGTTAAACTTTTTAAGCAATCGTTCCTGGCCAGAAAAATATTCAGCAACCATAAGATATAAGTGATAGAGCATAATTGGAACAATAAATAGAATTGCAGTACAGAGCGTTATACAACCAATAATCATTGACAATGTCAAACCAATCGCAACTCCCCAACGTGCGAGCGGTGGCAATTTGCGGGAATTATAAAACCATATCATGGATAGCAGAGCAAACAGTACAATAAGAAAAGTTTCTAGCGAATAACCCCGCGCTACCTGAGAAAAATAGACAAGTCCACCATGAGTCGCGGTTAATATTGACGCCAGAACCGCCACGTATCTATTGCGCAACCAGATGATTGCCAAAAAATAGACCGTCGGCACAAGCAATATTCCTGCTACAACGCTATGAAAACGAACGGCTATCGGGTTCAGTCCAAACAATTCAACAGCATATTTCATAAATATGGAATTGAGCGGATGGTTGTTAGGAGCATTCAAAATGCTGAGAATAACCCAATTACTACTACCAATCCAGTTTTTAAACCCCCATATTTCGTCATAAACCCAGCCGCGCCCGATTCCATAAAATCGAAAAATCGCGGCAAGCACCACCACCACCATAATCCAGATTACATGACGTTTTACAAAATTATTAAATCCATTATACATAGTTTATTCACACTTGAGGTTTATCCGTGCCTATTCGCCTACTTGGACGGGGACGCGCACCGACAGGTAACGTCCGTAGTTAACTCGCACCATTAAAGCTTCAGAAACTATCTTCAAATCAATAATAATCAAATGCGGTTATAAATTAATTTGTTTTAATTTCCGATACAAGTAATCGCTCACTCTTTGGATGGGGGTCGAGGC
>JAGYNC010000126.1 GCA_018400135.1 Victivallaceae bacterium | reverse complement strand
GATAACGAGGATAGGAAGAAACGGAGACAGGGTGAATCGGCGGGAATGTCTCACTTAATCCTGATTTTGGAAAAATGTTATCATATCGGCTGAGTAGAACGGCGACGAGAACGGATAACGAGTAAAGTTAATTGTTTTACGACTCTTAAGTTTATCCCGTTTTGCGGCTTGCCGCAACAAATTAGTGTCAGATTAGTGTAGATTAGTGGTTTACAAATGACCCGGAAACGATAGTGCTGAATTTCGGATTTTTGCCCGGCTGATCTTTGAAAAAATGGGAATATGCAATAAAAAAAGCAACTCCTGCTCCCTTTTTGTGCCGGGGCTTGCGAAGCGGAATAAATAAAACCATCTTATTAAGGGTGATGAAATGAAAGTATTGGATAGTTTTTCGCTGAAAGGAAAAGTTGCGTTGCTGACAGGCGGGGCCGGACTGTACGGTCGGCAGATCGCCGAGGCGTTGGCCGAGGCAGGAGCAACACTCTATATCGCTTCTCGTGATTTGGCAAAACTCGAAAGCGTCGCCGAAGAGCTCTGCCGCGCGGATGGTAAGGTTACCGCTCTCAAGCTGGATTTATCCTCTGAGGAGTCCATAAAATCCGTCGTGGCAGAAGTAATCAAACGCTCCGGCCGTCTTGATATATTAATCAATAATGCCGTTACGCGACTGGCGGTAAACGGCTGGGATCAGCCGATGGCGAAATTTGATGAAAGTTTGCATGTTAACGCCTCATCTCTGTTTTGTCTGACCCGCCTGGTCGCTGAAGATATGAAAAAACGCCAGTCCGGTTCAATCATCAATATTGGTTCATATATGGGAGTCTTGGGACCGGATCCAACAAACTATGAAGGTACGGACATGATGGCCAGCCCTTCGCCGATTTATTTTTACGAGAAGGGCGGCATGGTCAATTTCACCCGTTGGGCCGCCAGTATTCTGGGGGGATATCAAATCAGGGTCAATTGCATTAATCCCGGCGGATTCCAAACGCCATCGCAAAGCCCGGAATTCGTCAAGAATTATTCCCGAAATACCATGTTGGGGAGGTTGGCGAATTCCACTGATCTCAAGGGAATAATTGTCTTTCTGGCATCGGATGCTTCCGCCTATATTACCGGTGCCAATATCCCGGTTGATGGAGGATATTCCGCAAAATGAAATTTTCTAAAATGATGTTGGGCACGGTGCAATTTGGCCTCAACTACGGGATTGCCAATTCCGCTGGAAAACCGACCTATGAGACGGTAAGCAAAATTATTAAAGCCGCGCATGAAGGTGGAATTAATTGCCTTGATACCGCGGCTGGCTACGGCGACAGCGAGGAACTGATCGGGCGCGCCTTGACGGAATTGAAACTAAGCGACAAGATGTTGATAATCAGTAAGGTGGCAAAAGTATCTCAGCAAAATTCAAGCTTTGCCGACGCTGAAAAATTTATTTTCGACAGCGTAAAGAATTCCCTGCGTCGATTACGGATCGACCGCCTGGCGGCCTGTTTATTTCATGTCGAGTCCGACCTCCAGTATCTTGAAATTCTTCGAAAATTGGAAGATTCGGGTTTAGTCGGCGGAGCAGGTGTTTCTCTGGATACCAACACGCACTGCACTGAGGTAATAACAAACAAATTACAGTATCTACAGTTACCCTACAATATCTTTGATCGGCGCTTTGACGAATTTTTTGCTGCCCTGCCCCGAAGTGGCGGACCAAATATTTTTGCCCGCAGCGCCTATTTGCAGGGATTGTTGCTCATGCCGGAGGAAAAAATCAAACCTCCGCTCACATCTATTATTCCAGTTCGCCGCAAAATAGAAGCGTTGGGCAACGAAGCCGGTCTGGCAATGCCTGAAATTTGTCTCCGGTTTGTTATTTCCAATCCCCGGATTTCCAGCGTATTAGTGGGAGTGGACAACATAGAGCAGTTGAAACAGAACCTCGCTATCATTGAGCAGGGTCCACTTCCTGATGGTTTATATCATCAAATCTTGACCATGGTTCCCGATTTTGAAGAAAAAATTATCCGTCCCGGGTTGTGGCAGAAATAAGATAAGGAACTTTAATAATATGCGATATCGTGAAACCGGAGAGTTGCATCTTGATTTTCATGGCGCGACCAGCGCGACTATTGATTATCTGGTGGAACGTTACGGCGAAGCCGCGCTCCATGAAATCTTTTTTAATGTCGGACAAAAAGTCTACAAGAGTATTCACGAAAAACTCCAGCGCGGCGATATTTCCGGGTTGGTGGAACACTGGCAATATTTTTTCGAACGCGAGAAAGGTGTCTTTAAAATTACGAAAACTGCTGATGGCGTTATTCTGAAAGTTTCCGAGTGTCCTGCTGTCCGGCAGCTCTTGAAGCTGGGATTGAAGCCGTCGCCGCATTTCTGCAAACAGACTTCACTGGTCAACGAAGCGATGTGCGAGCATACGCCGTTTGAAGCGAAAACCGAAATCACCGGTTGCGGAAAGTGTCGCCAGACCATCAAAAAACGGTAAGCGCCCACTCTGTGGGTGGGGTCGAGGCTACGACACCCGAGGAGGAACGACGAGGCTGTGTAGTATTGACCCCGCACTAAAGGAAAGAATGAGGCATTATAAAAAACGAGGTGTCCAATGATTCCCAGCGACCATTTTGTACGATTCTACAACGAAGTCTTCAAATTCCTCGATAAACAAGGCAATGGCGCACTGCAAGAGTATTATTCGGTCATCAGCCACCATCAGGAACGACACTGTCTGGAACTTTTCAAAACCAAAGGACTTCAGGGGATGTACGATTACTGGGAACATATCCGGATCGAGGAAAACTGCGATATGACGCTTGACCTGCAGCCGGACTGCCTGACAATAACCATGAATAAGTGCCCGAGCCTTAGCAAGGCGATGGATAACGATGCCGGGCTTTGTCTCAAGTATTGCGAGCATTGTCCCGGTTGGGTCGTTCCGCTGCTGAAAAAAGCCGGATATGAGTGTCAATACAACATTATCGACCGCCAGGTTCCGCGTTGCCACATGCGCATTTATCCGGCACAAAACGCGAATCCGGATCGGAAAAAGTAACTCAAGCTTCCAGCTTGAAAGCAAACCGGAATGCGAAGGCGAAAACCACTAATTGACACTAATGAACACTAACGGGGAGGGGATATTTCTCACACAGAGGCGCGGAGGCACAAAGGAGGAGAGGTTTTTTGACAGGATAACTGGATGGGGAAATGGGGAAGAAAAAATTAAATCTGCTTGAAGATGACTACGGCCATATAAAATTGCGTCTTGCAGGTGAACTCGGAGGGCTGTATTCAGGACAAATTTTACAATTTTCGACAAAAAAAGTCAACGAAGCAATGAAAAGCGTTATTGATGAACCTGGCTTCAGTCCTGTTTCTGTTAAAAAGGTGGCTAACTGTAATTTGGAAGCCAGTGCGTACAGAGAATTACTACAAATGGGAACTTCGTCTCTTCAGGGAATTCCAAGTAAAATAAAATTAGGTAAAATTACTTTCAGCATTGATAAAACTCCCATTAAACACTTCACTGTTGTAAACTCTTTATAATCAACGAGGTCATATTTTTTGACCGCTGCGGGTATGTACCAGCCACTACGCCGCACCGCCTGCCGCGTCTGTGCTCCCAACGCGGTTCACGCGAAGTTTTGCAACTGGCTCGTTATAAAATATCATTAATATTCCAATGAATATTGTCCTGTACCGCTTTCATAGCCCGAATCGTCGGCTGATGCATGCCATAGCGTGCTTCGTAACGGGGGACGGCGAAACAGATTGCTACGCCCAGAGAAGGGCCGAAAAAACGATGTGGCCGACTGAATTTACCGTTGCACAGATGGATGAATGGCACTTTTAGCTCACGTTTCAAAGTCATGGTGGTTTTAAATGCTTCGGCAAGTTCTTCTTCCGTGTTGACACCCGTTACAATTTTCACAACATCTGGTCCGCGCGATTCAAGTCCCAGCATCTGTTCGAGAACCTGTTCACAAGTCCGGAACTCCGTGGGCATGTGAGACGAGATCACCACTTGCGAGCCTTTGGCGTGAATCTTGTCAATCAACGCTTTCTGTTTGTCGATTGCCACCGGATTAAGAGTGATTTCTCTTGGCGAGGGGTCATACAAATCACCCATTACGTCAATCATTGAAGCCCCGGCTTCCGCCGCAGTCAGCAACAGTTCCTGACGCTCATCATCGTTTAAACTCTGCCACTTATCATTACGGTAAAAATAAAACATGAAAGGAAGGTTCACCGAGTCGATAATGCTTTTCAAAGCATCATAGTTTCTGAATTCCACTTTCAAATCCATTAAGTCTATCGCAATACCCTGCGCCCCTTCGAATTCCGAGTGTCTCGCTTCCGCAATCAGTTCGGTGGGGGTCTGTCCGGCAAAAATTCCGGTAATCACTGGAAACGGTTTGCGTAGAAAAGAAAATCTCATAATATTCACCTTGTGTTTATTGTTGGTATTCAATATTGCGAAGCAATATTTGCGACACCTATGTTAAGAATTTTATCAGACAACTTGTTGGCTGTAAAATTCTTAACATAACTTGGCACCGGCGCCTCGCCGGACGGGATCCAGCGCCGGAACTCTGGTCGCCTAAGGCAAAACTGCATTTTGTAAAGCCTTTATTTAAAGGTCAGTACCACTTTACCGATATTTTCGCAACGGCGCAGTACGCCGTGTGCCTGTTCGGCTTCTTCTATCGGGAAAACCGCATGGATATTGGTGATAAGTTCTCCATTGGTGAAAAGTGGCCATAAATCCTGATGAAGCGCCTGAAGGATCGCGCCTTTTTCTTCCGGTGTACGACTGCGCAAAGTACTGCCGATAAGTTTGATGCGTTTGCGCCAGATGGTTTCCAGATTGATAGTCGTCTCGACCCCGCCCATGGTGGCGATCATTATCCAGCGTCCGCCAAAGACCATATTGCGCAGACACTCGCCCATCAATTTGCCGCCAATGCAGTCCAGCGCGACGGTCGGAGGATGCGCCTCGATGACCGGACGCACGTCTTCGGTACGATAATCCAGTACGTAATCGGCACCAAGTTTACGGACGAATTCCGCCTTGTCGGGCGAATCAATAGTCGTGATGACTTCGGCTCCCATCAGTTTGGCGAACTGGATAGCCGCCAGCCCGACACCGCTGGCGCCTGCCTGCATGTAAAATACATCGCCCGGCTTCATGCCGCCGGCTTCCATCTGCAAATTGAGGTAAACCGTAGCCCATACTTCCGGCAACGAGGCGGCTTCGATCATCGACATACCTTCGGGAATCGGAATGACCATTCCGACGGGAGCGGTAACCAATTTCGAATAGCCGCCGCCGCCCAGCAGCGCGCAGACTTTGTCGCCCGGCTTGACCGTAGCACTGGCAGGCGCTTCCAGAACCTCGCCGGAAGCTTCAAGTCCGCACCATTGCGGCCAGCCTTCAGGGGAGGCATAGCAGCCGTCTTTTTGCATCAGATCGGCACGATTGACTGCGGCAGCGTGAACTTTTATCAGGACTTCGTCAGCCTTTCTGACCGGATCGGGCATTTCGCGCCAGGAAAAATTCAAATTTTCATCAAGAATCATTGCGTACATAGTCTATTCCTTCCATTGTGAGTATCCGGATGCCGCCAATAGCAGCTTTTGCACCAGATAATCGTGTTCATAATTATAGGGATTTTGCATTTCCCCGTTGATAGTCTTTGCCAGCTCCAGCAGTTGCGATTCATAACGATCCGCCACTACGCTGAAATTCATGGTATGAGTTCCGGCTTCATACTCCTCATTGCCGTCTTTGAGTGTGAGGCGCATGGTCAGGGGGTGTCCGTCAAAGCGTTCCAGCGGTCGGAGTTCCACTGAGCCTTTGGTGCCGCATATTTTCAAGAGACGGCGATTAAGCCCATCGACTTCCTTGCTGCACGCCCTGAGAGTAACGATGGCATGGGGGTATTCCAGAATAGTCAGACAATTGTTTTTGATGTGGTCGGGGTAACCTGAAACGGATTTCAGGAAAGGGATCACCCGTGTTGGCGCGCCCAGCATAGCCACAACCATATCAATCAGATGACAGCCGAGATTGAACATTATCCCGCCTTGGAATTTGCCGATATAATCCTGATATTCTTCGCCGCCGTAGTTGTGGCTCATACTACCCTGAACCTCGAAAATTTCGCCGAGCCAGCCATTGCGTACCGCTTTCAGGCACCACTGCATAGCTGGGTTGCCGCGGAACATATAGCCCATCTGGAACGGCAGGTTACGTTCTTCTATGCCTTTGCGCAGGCGGGCGAACTGTTCAAGATCATCGCCCCCGGGTTTGTCCATGTGTATCGCCAGATTGCGTTCCATACAGCGCATAGCTGTAGAAACCAGTTCCAGATTGGGGACTTCCACTGTTACCGCCTGAATTCCGGGGGTATTCAGCAAATCTTCCTCGGACATGAAACGAAGCTCCTCGTAGGGTTCGAGATTTCCTCCCGCGAATCGTGGAGTTGTCGAGGTCTCGTGTTCATCGACCACACCGACTATTTCGAATACCTCCGGCAGTCTGCGCAAACTGATTATCTTACCTTGTGCGTGTTCATGGCAAATACCGATCTGCCCTATTTTGATCTTTTCCATACTCATGCTTTTCTTGCTCCCAGCACTCTGCCGCCGTCAATAATATAATTTGCTCCAGTGATATAGTCGCCATCACTCGATGCCAGGAAACGTACCAGATGTGCCGTTTCAGTTCCCAGGTCTCCGGAATGTTTCAGATATGTTCCCCGGTCAGCATCTTCTCCATAGGATTTCAGCTGTCCAGGCGAAATACAATTGACCGTGATATTATGTTTGCCGGTTTCCATGGCTAAGGCCTTGCTGAAACTGATAACCGCGCCTTTAGAAGCGGAGTAAATCGCCATTTTAGCGATCCCGGCAACCCCGGCGATTGACGCTATATTGATGATTTTACCAGATTGCCGTTCTTCCATAAGCGGCAGTACCGCCCTGCAGCAACGAAATACACCATGCACATTGATGTTAAACATATCAAGCCATTCATGTTCCTGCAGATTCTTGAATTCATTAGACAACCTGAAAAATCCGGCATTGTTCACCAGAATATCAACCTGTCCGAATTCGGATATAACTTGTTTAAATCCTGCGTCAACCTCTTCGCTCTGAGTGATATCAACCTTGCTTGCAACAGCGATTCCGCCAGCTTGGATTGTTTCTTCTCTGGTCTGGTGGGCTTTATCCAGGTTAATATCCATAATCGCGATTTTAGCTCCGGCGCCGGCCAACTCCAATGCAATTTTTCTGCCGATACCGTCAGCGCCGCCGGTTACTACAGCAACTTTACCTTTCAACATATTTTCAGCTCCTTTAGTCTCTATTGAGCCACTTGCAAAACTTCCCGTGGCCGCGCGGCACATCATTTTGGATGCGAGACCACGCCGATGCGGAAGCGGGCATACCAGTCCGGTATGTCCCAACCGCTTCGGCGTGGCATTCGCGCCAAAAGGGTTTGCCGCCCAACGGGTTGGGGCTGAGGCGCAACA
>JAGYNC010000125.1 GCA_018400135.1 Victivallaceae bacterium | reverse complement strand
CCCCGGGTGTCGTAGCCTAGACTCCACCCCACCCCACCAAAGAGAGAGGCGTTACCTTCTGAAATATCTTTTTGCACAACATGCTTATCATCAATTGGCAATTTGTTCATGCCGAATTATACTTTATCAGGTTAATAAACTGCCTATCGGTTATCTAAGCGACAACAAACCCTGCGTCAAAAAAGGAGTCATCTGATGAAATTTTTGAAGACGATCGTAATCACCCTTGATTTTCTAGTGAAAGTTGCAGCAATTGCCATTATTGTCGCACTCGGTTATGGCATCTGGCAATATTGTGTCCTCTTTTCACAATGTGGAGCTGAACTCAAGGTTATTATCATGACCGTTGCCGGCTTGGCCGTGATTGGCATCATTCTCTTCAGGATTGCGCTTTATAGCAAAACAACCCGGGCGCTGAGTGTAGAACGCTACCGCCACAAACTGGATGCCTACACGCGCTTGTTGCCGTCGCTCTTTAAAATCTTTCAGATCAGCAGAAAGTTCAAGGGCGATTTGCCGGAGCGTGCCAGGGAACAATTCAATCTGGTTATGCTGGAACTCGGCATTCTGGTTGATGATAAGCAGGTTGATATTTTGGGTGACCTGCGCCAGTCCCTCGATGAGGATTATTTATCACTTGATGAAATGCTTTTCTTCATGGAACGGTTTCTGCGTGACATTCGTCTCGATTTGGAGATAAAACATCCCGGACTTGAGTACCATTACAGCGTTAACCGGCTTTGGGTGGACAACTGCGACAGAATGATGGCAATGCTCGAAGAAGACATTCGCAAAGCAAATGACACTGAAAAAAGCAGTTAACATCGTGAGGCAGTTTAAGTTATGACTAAGATAACCACTCATACCAACAATTCAGCACGGCTTTTTGCTCGCGCCCGCCGCTGCATTCCAGGGGGGGTAAACAGTCCTGTCCGTGCTTTCAAAAGCGTCGGGACTTCTCCTGTCTATCTGGCTTCTGGAAACGGATCGAAGGTCTATGATGCAGATGGACGCGACTATATTGATTTTTGTGGTTCCTGGGGGCCGTTGATTTTGGGACATGCCCATCCCGAGGTTGTTGATGCCGTGCAAAAGACGGCGATGAAAGGACTGAGTTTCGGCGCTTGTCACCCTCTGGAAGTGGAAATGGCAGAACTGCTCTGTTCGCTGCTACCTCATGTCGACATGGTACGTTTGGTCAACTCCGGAACCGAGGCGGTGATGACCGCTTTGAGATTGGCGCGGGCATTTACCGACAAAACTTACATTCTCAAATTTGATGGCTGTTATCACGGCCATGTTGACAGCTTGTTGACTTCGGCCGGAAGCGGGTTGCTGACGAATACCATTCCTGCTTCTGCCGGAGTTTCTCAAGACGTGGTCTCTGAAATCATTTCCATTCCTTACAACGATGTTTCCGCCATGGCAGCGGCCTTTGAGAAATACGGCAATCAGCTGGCTGCGGTGATCGTCGAACCCGTGGTCGGCAATATGGGACTGGTGGAGCCGTTGCCGGGATTCCTGCAAAAGATGCGCGAGCTGTGTTCAACTCATGCGGTTTGTTTGATTTTTGATGAAGTCATCACCGGATTTCGTTTTCACGCCGGCAGCTACGCCGACCTTGTCGGAATTATTCCGGACATCAGTGTTTTCGGTAAGATTATCGGTGGCGGCATGCCTGTGGGAGCAGTGGCCGGTAAAGAATCGATCATGCGGCTGTTGGCACCGGAGGGAGATGTCTATCAGGCGGGAACATTGAGCGGTAATCCGGTCACGCTGGCAGCCGGAATCGCCACGCTGAAAGTACTTCGGCAACACAATCCCTATCCCCGCATGGCGGAGCTGGCTACACTATTTACTGAAACAGCCAATGAGTTTGCCGCGAAGCAGGGAATCAATGCGCATTGTGCCGTGGCCGGTTCCGTTTTTACGCTATTCTTTACTGGCACCAAACCATTGATCAATCTCGATATGGTAAAACGGTGCGATGCGCAACAGTACGGGCACTATCACAATTTTATGCTGAAGCACAGCTTCTACCTGCCGCCGTCGCAGTTTGAACTGAATTTTATTTCCGCCGCGAATACCGAGGACGAAATAACTTCCGCCACCGCGGCCACTAGCGAATTTTTTCACCGGATGTCATAAAAAATCTTGACTTTGCCGTTGCATTACTTATGCCGACAGAAATTGAAAATTTTATTGTCGGCTTTTGACAAATTCATTTTTTGAATTATAGTTAATTGCTTTATTATAAATGTTAATTTCATATTGAGAAATTACCGATGAAATCATTAGACAAAGCTATGGATGTTCTGGAGTTTGTGTTAAATCAGAATGGAGAACCGGTAACACCGGGAATCATTGCCGCCGCGCTGGACATCAATGCCGCCTCATGTGTACGGATTCTTGAAACTCTGATTCGCCGGGGTTACGTTCGGAAAGTGTCGCGTCGCCTCGGTTACGCAACCGGGCCTGCACTGTTTGGATTGGCTATGCTGGAATGTCCCTACTCCCGGCTGACTAAGGCATCCGAGGTGGCGTTGCGCGAATTGGCAGAATTGACATCGTCGATGGTTAACATTTCCGTGATGCTTGCTGGGCACCGGTATATTTTAAATTATTACAGCGCGGATTCCCGCAGAATGCCGATTTCCGGGATGGTACACTATGCCGATCATTATGCTACCGCGACCGGACGTCTTTTATTGTCTACTATTTCGGCTGATGAACTGGACAAAATCATTGTCGAAATCGGCTTGCCGGGTGATGACTGGCCAGAGGTTACGACCCGGGAAGATTTAGAACGGGAACTGGCGCGGTTACAGGCAGACAAACGGATTTGTTATCTGGCTCCGCCATATCGGGTTATCGGAGGCTTGATTTATGGAGAAGAATGTCCCGTAGCTGCCATCGGGTTCGGAATAGACCAGTATCTTGATGCTGCCGAAACCCTGGAACAAATTTCCAAGACCATTGTTAAAATCGAATCCGTATTAAAATTAAGAAAAGAATTTTACTGATAAGGGAAAATATTATATGGACAGGAAAGAAGTTATCGCTGAGGCTCAACATTTTCTGGAGAACGAAAAACAGTTTCATCTGGGCTTTTTGCCGACAGAGCAGTCAAATCCGAAAACCCGCAACCTCGACCAGAAATTCGCAAAGTCGACGGCGGAAGGAATAAAGAATCTACAGACAATAGATCGGGACGTTGCACTTGCCGCTGCCGGTATTTTCGCAAGCGATGAATTCGCTCGCATGGTAGAAGTCGGCACCAGGGCGTTGATTAACGGTGGTAAAATCATTTTTTCAGGATGCGGTGCAACCGGACGATTGAGCATCCTGCTGGAAGCGATGTGGCTGAAATGGTTCGTAAATTGCGAATGTGAGTTCTCGGCACTCGCTCCCTATAAATACCGAATCAAAAGTATCATGACCGGCGGTGATTACGCGCTGATTCGATCGGTGGAAAATTATGAGGATTATAATGTTTTCGGACGGCAACAGGTGCGTGAAATTGAAATTGAAGCAAACGATGTACTGATTGCCATCAGTGAAGGCGGAGAAACTTCTTCCGTCCTTGGCACTATCGACGAAGCGCTCGACAGAGGCGCTGATGTCTTTTTCCTTTTTAATAATCCTTGTGAAATATTGGCGCAACATCTGAAACGATCGCGATTGGCAATCAACGATCACCGGGTTACAGTGATTGAACTCTACTCCGGACCGATGGCTGTGGCCGGTTCGACCCGAATGCAGGCGACCACCTTCGAAATGCTTGTGGCCGGCGCCGCACTTGAAGACATACTGAGTCAATTGATTGCGGCAACTGGTACCATGACGGAAAAAAAAGAACAGCAATTGGCGCGACACATTGACTATGTTGAGGCATTCGGGCGTTTACTTGATGATCTTGAAGCCTCGGCGGCAGTAGAAGCGATGTCAACCTACACTGATTTCGAAGCAGATATCTACCGTAATTGCGGAAGAATTACCTATTTTGCAGATAATTATCTTCTCGATATTCTGACTGACACCACAGAACGCGCTCCGACTTTTTCACTGCCACCTTTCAGGAAATGTGACGATGCTGTTGCGCCGCCATCCTGGGCATTCGTCAAAAATCCGTTTCTCTCAACGCCAGCCACATGGGAAACCACCCTTGGTCGGTTGCCGCGTTGCCTCAAGTGGCACAATAACGATTACCGGGCCTTAGGAGCAGATGAACGTATCTGCGCCAACCCGCCTAAATTGGATACTGAAGAACTATACAAATTTATTATCGGCAACGAACCCGATGCCTCGCGTGTAGAGGCGAAGCCCAATAGCGCGGTCATGGTGGCTGCATTTGCTGAACTCGCAGATGGGCCGCGTGGTCGGTTCGAAAATGCTTTCATGGCCGGATCAAAAACATTTGCCAGTCAAATGAGGTTGCTGATCGGCGCGGCAGACAATGACAGCGCTATGGCTATCCCGGTATCTCCGGTCAAAACCAGACTTGAACTGTTCGAACATCTGGCGGTGAAACTGGTATTGAACACAATTTCCACAGCCACTATGGTCAAGCTTGGACGTATTAGCGGCAATTGGATGAGTTGGGTGGAGTTAACCAATAAGAAATTGGTAGACCGGAGTATCAGGCTGATTTCGGAACTCGGCGGTGTCAGTTACGAGGAGGCTTGCCATGCTCTGTTTGCCGCGCTGGCTGAAAGAGATAAATATGCTGCAACTATTTCCCCGGTTCAGTATACTCTGGCAAAACTGAAAAGAATCCATATATCAACCTAAATTAAGCAGTTGGGCACATTTGCGTCAGGCAAGACAACGCTGATCGCGTTAGAAGACAGACGCGAAACCGCAATTTAACAGCCAAAAGCGTGTCCTAGCCCATCTTTCGCACTCAAAAAAAAATTCCATTTTTTTGAGTGCGAAAGATGGGTTAGGAAAGGTTTAACGGTGGCAACGGAACATCCATAGCATCGGCAACAGCACGCAACAACTCTTGTTGTTCCAACGCTATTTTACCGTCCGCCATTACCACCGCGGAGCAGGCATCAAGAACTTGTCTTTTTACTGCCGGGGCAGCGGCGACCAGTACTTTTAACGCAGTTGCCACATCTTCAAGCGAGATATCAGGATTAAGCGGCGGCAATTTCGCGTTGAACCGGGCGCTGCCAGCGGTATAACAACTTGTGGCGATATCCGGTTTCCCGGTTCCCCAAACGGCCAACGCCGCAAGGATAACGGAGCAAGCAGGCACAACTTTTTCCGCTGTGCGATATTTTATCGGCGCGGTACTAACTCTTCCGAAGGCTGGTTCGACGTGACGGATTATCATTTGACTCAGAGCAAACTCAAAAATATCAATTCTGGAGTCTGCTTCAGTCAAACCCTGAACTGTATTACGGAAACGCGTGTACTGGTCGGGTGACATTTGGCGTAACGCCGGCACTGCCAATTCTGCCAGCGGTAATCGTGATTCACGGCCAACCTGCAATAGCGTCCCGCACAGCTGTGTTGTTTCAGCCTTGGCCTGGGGGTCCAACTCTAACACTTCATCTTGCCTGTTCCGTACCTCGGAAGTGTCATCATCGGTTAGCAACATAGCATAAACCAAAGATCTGGCACCGACAGGCGAATGGGCGGCATCCATAACGGCGGCAGGCAAGGCATCAATCAATGTAGCGGCGGCATTCACATCAAGGGTTCCAGCATTTGTCTGAGCGAATCCGGACATGCCAACATTACTGGAAGCAGTATCGCCATTGGAGCCGTTGCTTCTCGTTAATTTTTCGATTTCAGGATTGAACTGCGGATCCAAGCGCTTGATACGGGTCTCCAAGGGCGGGTGGGTCGCGAAAAGTCCGGCAAATCCGCGTCCTATAGCCTCACCAAAAAATAAGTGAGAAGCCTCGGTTGCATGAACATTTTGAATGCGTGCCCCTTGCTTTAATCCACCTATTTTCTTCAGCGCTCCTGCAATGCCTGACAAATTACGGGTATATTGCACAGCCGAGGCATCAGACAAAAATTCTCGCTGTCGCGACACCGCGCTTTTGATTAAATTAGCAAAGAAAACACCGATATAACCAATAATAATTAATGCCAATCCGATAAATGGCAATGGATTGCCGCCCTCTTTCCTGTTTCTTGATCGTCCTGCCCCGGAAAACCAGATGGTGCGCAGAAGAATTTGCCCGATAATTGTCAATATCATAATACCGAACAGAATGCCCATAAGCCGTAAGTTCAAACGCATATCCCCGTTAACAATGTGGCTGAACTCATGCGCGATCACTCCCTGGAGTTCATCGCGGGTTAATCGTTCAACACAACCGCGGGTGACACCGATAACTGCGTCGCGTGGAGAGAATCCGGCAGCAAACGCGTTTATCCCCGGTTCATCATCGAGCAGATAAACCTGTGGAACTACCGTGCCGGCGGCGAGAGCCATTTCCTCTATCACGTTCAGTAGTTTGCGTTCGGCGGCATCCCGGGTTCCCGGATCAACAGGTCGGCCACCCAGTGAGCGGGCTATTGCCGCGCCGCCGGAAGAAGAGAGCTGCATAGTTTTAAAAAAGGAAGCGCCGACAATAATCGTGCCGACGCTCAAAGTTACCCACATAAAAAGTTGCGGATCCCACAAATCTGCTGCTTGTCCCGCATCAGATTCAGCTGAGGAGATAAAGAAAAAGGCAAAAACCAGATAAACCGCAGCTATTATGCCGATTACCGCCAGCGCGTAAAAAAAAATCAGCCACGCGGTTTGCTTCCTGGCTTGTTCCTGTGCCGCAAAAAAATCCATGCCACAATCCCTTTTTCCTGCAAATCGCAATACTATTAAAAACTAACTTTCGGCGCTTCGCGATCCGCGGCCTCAGTGATTTCAAACAATGTTGCTTCCCTGAAGCCGAAGGAATTTGCAATCATTACGGCCGGGAATCTTTCTCGTGTAATGTTGTAATTCATTACCGCGTCGTTATAGGCTTGTCGCGCGAATGCTACCTTATTTTCAGTTGAAGAAAGTTCTTCCATCAATTGCGACATCGTCTGATTAGCTTTTAAATCCGGGTAGCGTTCCACCACCACCATGAGTTTGCTCATCGCGCCTGCCAGTGCTCCTTCGGCACCCATCAGCCCCTGCATTGCAGATGCATCTTCCGGATGCGCGGCGGCCTGCTGCCCGGCAGTTACGGCCTGGTTGCGCGCCTTGACCACTGCTTCGAGTGTTTCGCGTTCATGCTTTATATATCCTTTGGCGGTTTCAACCAGGTTGGGAATCAAGTCACACCGCCTTTTGAGTTGAACGTCTATCTGGGCAAAAGCATTTTTAAAACGATTCTGCAATGCCACAAGTTTGTTGTAAAGAGCAATTGCCATCATAATCACAATCGCAAGAATTACCAGAATGATCAGCCAGGTTGACATTGAGACACCTCCTTTGTGGTAAATGATCGTTTGGTCGGCCAACGTGAATCCGGGATTCCCGGGGTGTAAACACGTTGTCATATTATTACAAAAAGTGAGACTCCCCGCGGCAAGCCGCAGGGCATCT
>JAGYNC010000124.1 GCA_018400135.1 Victivallaceae bacterium | reverse complement strand
TTGAGTTCAACAGCACGTGCCACCATGAAAAGTTTTCGCATTGCTTGTCGTTCAAATGGTTGAAAGTAGCGGCTGCGCCCTTCCTTGAAAAGCTCTTCTGTTTTCCTGCACTTAAAACTCTTAATCATTACTTAGCCCGTTACTATTAACGCCTTTGCCATATTATATAACCCTTTGGGATAAATGCAAGTGATTATAAAATATTTTATATGAGCAGCATCCGGCGGGGGTAAGGCCTCTTTGGGTGGGTCGAGGCTACGACACCCGAGGAGGAATGACGAGGCTGTGTAGTATTGACCCCGAACCAAAGGAAAGAGTGAGGGGTTACCTTTCTGTTCAAAATAAGAAACATTTTTTCCTATATTTTCTTGCTAAAATCAGAAAATATTCTATGTTAATGCACTGTACCCTGAATCCGTGATAAATTGGATTGTAATTGTTGTTAAATCATTTATTGATAATATATTATAGCAATTTTACCATTTTACCTATTGGGTTAAATAGAAAAATTCAAGACAATTTACCCTGCGGGAAAATTCATTGCGGCGCACCTGCTTCGTTGGCTGCGACTTGCAGTATGTCAATACAGCAGCGTCTTGCCGTCCCCGCTTTTGCGGGGCAAGCTCAAATTTTATCCTGCAAGGCAGGACTGCACCGCACTGAATTTCTCACGAATCCAGGTGTGTGCCAAAAGGATAACATCCAGTTGCGTCTATTAATTTAAAACAGGTTGCGAATAAAATGGTTATTAGAACAATGAATCGCATATTCGCCCGGCACGGGCGAATATTTTTTACTTTGATTACGATTGTTATAATCGTAACTTTTGTCGGGTTTCTTTCTCCCGGATTCGGCAGTATCCTTACTCCGTTCAGTGATGGCAATGTTGTCGGAGTTGCTTTCGGTAAAAATATTAGCGATAATCAAGTCAGAGAACAGGCACGCCAAAACCTTTTGGCTTATTCCCTGCTGTATGGCGCCGGGTTGAACAATTCACAACTGACCGAGTTTGCGGCACAAAACGCATTCCCCGCGATTTGCCGTCTTACTGCTGCCGCCAGACGCAGTATCACCGTAAGCGATAAAGAAGTTTTTAATTTTATTGCCAAACAACCTCTTTTTCAAAACCCGGACACCGGCAAATTCGATCTCAGTCGTTATCGTCTTTATGTTGAAGACACTTTAAACCCCAACGGATTCTCAGAAGTCGAGTTCGACGAAAGCATTCGTTCATTTCTGATACAACAGAAACTTGATGAAGAAATTGTGTCAAGTGTCCTGGTAACCGAGGGTGAATTAAAACAGTTTTTCTTTCAATTTAATGAAATGTTTTCTGTTCGCGTTGCTCATTTCAATGCCAAAGATTATTTAGATAAGGTCAGCCTTCAGGATCAGGAAGTAAAAAGTTATTTTGAGCTAAATAACGAGCATTATTTAATCCCCGCCAAAATGCGGGCATTGCTGTTTCCCTTCAATTACGACACCCCGGAGATTGTTGAGCAAGCCAAAACTGCCATCACCGATGACGCGGTGCGGAACTATTACGAAAAGCACAAGAATGAATTCAAGGAATTTAAACCCGGTCAGGAACCCAAACTCATTCCGTTTGAGCAAGCAGAAAAACAGGCAAGAGCTAATCTTCTCAAGCAACGGTGTCGTGATATCGTCTACCGTAAAGTGCAAATCATTGCTCAGGATGCCTATGATGCAGTTGCTGAAATACCGGAAGATAAACTGTCAACATTCAAAAAGGTAATGGCCAAAAAAAATCTTAACTCCTTTGAAACCAGCTGGTTTAACGAAAACGACAAAGTTATAGATGACATTGAATTACCAGAAATGATAAATCAACTTGCCGCGGTCGATCCAAACGCGCCTCTGTCAAATGCCGTTTCAGGCTCTAAAGCAGCTTATCTTGGCTATTTAATCGCAAGAAAACCAACACGCCCGGCCAATTTTGAGGAAGTTAGTCTGAAAGTTATTAAAGCTTTGAAAAAGGAAAAAGCGCTGACATTGGCCCGCGACAATGCCAGAGAATTTATTGCTAAGCTGAATCGTCAATCAAGTACTGATCGCATTGCCGCCATCAACTCCATCAAGTCTCCAAAATTTACCCCCATAGACCCGTTTATTCGCGCCAATCCACCCTATGGGGATCAAGGACGCCAGATTGCCGCATTGGTTGAAACGGCATCTGAAGGAGAGGTAAAACTTGAAACTACCACAGATGGCGCCATGGTGGTGTTTGTCGAAAATCGCGAACTTCCTCCTGAACAGGATTTTGCAAAAAACAAAGAACAACTTGCCGCCGCTTACCGTCAGCAGAAGACCGGTGCGGCCAGAGTCGCGTTCACAGTTTGGCTCAACTCCAAGTGCAAAAAAATGGGGGATTGAAAGTTGAAAAAAGGGGTAACTCCGGCACACGCAAATCAGGATTTCGCGCTCGGTAAGCACATGACCATTGAGTACTATGACTGCGACCCGGCTATTCTTACCGATGCTGACAGAATGGAAAAACTGTTCACTGATGCGGCGGTTCAAAGCGGCGCAACGGTATTGGGTTCTAATTTTCATGCATTTGAACCTCAAGGGGTAAGTGGCTTTATAATTATTGCGGAATCGCATTTTTCGGTTCATGCATGGCCCGAACATGATTATGCGGCTGTTGATATTTTCACCTGCGGGGACAGCATTGATTTTGAAAAAGCTGTAAACTTTTTAAGTGCAGGGATGGATGCTGAAAGCGTTATTATTTCAAGTGTTATGAATCGCGGCATCATTTCCAATAATGGAGTTGAACGCCTGGTTCCGGTTTTTGAGGATCGCACCCATATCTATGCACTTTCCTGGGAAAAAAGATTTGATTCAACTCAAGCGTGGGGACTTCTTGCCTCAATTGATATTTACGATAGTGATCCTGTATTAATCAGAGACGAAAAATATATTAGAAAGTTCGTAACCCGGCTTTGCCAATATCTGGGAATGAAAAGTTTTGGTGATTGTGTAGTGGTTAATTTCGGAGAGGACGAACGCGTCTCCGGATTCAGCATGACTCAATTTATTGAAACTTCTTTAATTTCAGGCCATTTTGCCAACCAGTCCAATACCGTTTACCTGGACATATTCAGTTGTAAATTTTTTGACCCGCGAAACGCGGCCGAATTAGCCTTTTCATATTTTAAAGGAGCCCATTATCGCTTGCAGGTTGCATTGCGTCACTAAAGGCTGCCCATCTCCTGCTTTTTTAACACGTTTTCACCACAGGATTATGTCTGATGGATTTATACTCACAAAATACCACTATTGGCTCGTGGTTTACCGAGGCACACGGCGGACTCGGTGTCAGCGTTGAAATTAAGGAACACCTTTTCAGCCAGAAAAGTCGCTTTCAGCAAATTGATGTCTATCAGACTGAACAACTCGGAAAAATGTTGGTGCTTGACGGTATTATTCAGGCAACAGAATTTGATGAATTTGCTTATCAGGAAATGCTTGCGCATTTGCCGTTGTTTTCTCACCATAATCCCAAGCGGGTGCTGGTTATTGGCGGAGGAGATGGTGGCATTTTACGCGAGGTAGCCAAACATGACTGTGTGGAATCTATTGATATTTGCGAAATTGATGAATTGGTGATCAATACCGCAAAAGAATATATACCTTCGATGGCTTGTGGTTATCACGATTCACGCGTCCAGACACATATCATGGATGGCAATGAATTTATCAAGGAACGTCAACAATATTACGACGTGATTATTGTTGATTCGACCGACCCGATCGGACCGGGAGAAATCTTGTTTGGTGAAAATTTTTATCGCAACATGAAATCAGCGTTGCAACATAACGGCATTATTGCGTCACAATCTGAATCGCTTTTTCTATCTCGTGACATTATTATTCGATTATTAAATATCACCGGCAAACTTTTCAAGATATCAGCATACGCTTTTATCATGGTACCAACTTATCCGTACGGTAACATTGGTGCTTGCGTTGCCTCTCTCGGACCGGAAATTCGCAAACCATGCCGCGTTCCATCCGCCGCAATGCAAAAAAAAATGCGATACTATACGCCAAACACTCATGAAGCTGCATTCTGTTTGCCGCAATTTGGCGAACAGATTGTTGCGGAAACCAAAACGGGAAACGTGTAACAATGAAAGTCAACGAGTGCCTTCAGTTTGATCATCTTGTTGTTGGCAGCGGCTTGGCCGGACTATCCGCAGCTTTAAACCTGGCCGAATCAGGCAATAAAGTGGCGGTAATTACTAAACGTGAAGTAGATGAAGCAAATACTCGCTATGCTCAAGGCGGGATTGCCTGCGTCGTCGACAACTCGGATTCATTTGATGAACACGTAAAGGATACTCTAACTGCCGGAGTAATGCTGTGCAAGGAACAAGTTGTTCGAACCATTATTGAGGCCGGCCCGGAAGCTGTGCAAGAGCTGATTGCACGCGGCGCGCACTTTACCACCCGCGGCGAACTCGGCGAAAAAACTAAAATTGATGAATTTGACCTCGGCCGTGAAGGTGGACACCATCGGCGACGTATTCTGCACGCGGGAGATATTACCGGCGAAGAGGTGGAACGTATTTTAGTTGAATCATGTCGCAACAATCCACACATTACCATATTCGAACATCACATTGCCATAGACCTGATTGCTACCCGGCGCATCGGCCGGCCCGGACCCAACCGTTGCCTTGGCGTTTATGTGCTGGACTATAAGAAAAACGTGGTCAAAACCTTCACGGCTCTTACCACCACTGTTGCGTCAGGTGGTATTGGTCGTGTCTATTTGTACACCAGCAACCCTGACGTTGCCTGTGGCGGCGGTGTTGCCATGTGTTACCGTGCCGGAACCAAAATCGCGAATATGGAATTTATCCAGTTTCATCCCACGATTCTTTATCATCCCAAAGTACGTTCCTTTCTGATTAGTGAAGCAGTTCGGGGCGAAGGCGCTATACTGAAATATCGCGATAAAGGTGGTAAGCTGGTTGAGTTTATGCACAAATATCACGATATGAAAAGTTTGGCGCCACGAGACGTCGTAGCCCGGGCAATTGATAATGAAATGAAACGCACCGGTTCCGAATGTGTTTATTTAGATATTACACACAAAAACGAAAAAGATTTGCGGCTCCGCTTTCCCAATATCTTTGAGAAATGTCTCGAAGCCGGCGTCAATATGGCTTGCGACCCAATTCCGGTAGTCCCGGCCGCTCACTATTCATGCGGCGGAGTTATGACTGATGTCAACGGCGCCACTGATGTTACCGGACTCTATGCTGTGGGTGAAGCCGCGTGTACTGGACTTCATGGTGCCAACCGTTTGGCCAGCAACAGCCTGCTTGAAGCATTGGTGGGAGCCAAGTTGGCCGCGCAACATATTCATTCATGCGAAACTGAACTGCGAAAAACCTTTTCTTCTGAAGGTGTTCCAGTATGGAGTTGCGGCGATGCTGTGGACTCTGATGAACAAGTAGTTATCGCACACAATTGGGATGAGATTCGGCGTTTTATGTGGGATTATGTCGGAATTTACCGCACGAATAAACGCCTGGAACGAGCTAAAGAGAGGATGAAGCTCATCCGCGGGGAGATCGACAAGTATTATTGGGATTTTCTGGTAACTCCCGATCTACTTGAACTTCGCAGTATCGCCTGCGTCGCCGAGCTGATTATTGATTCGGCATTAAGCCGCCAGGAAAGTCGTGGACTCCACTTCAACGCCGATTACCCTTATACTGATAAGAAACTGAATTTTACTGATACCATTATCCAGCGGAACCTGTAAAGTATGCCTGATAAACTCAATGTAGCTCCATATATCTACGACATCGTTGACAAACTCCAAAATGCTGGCTTTGAAACCTATATTGTTGGCGGGGCCATTCGGGATCTGATGCTAAATCGAACGCCGAAGGACTATGATATCTCGTCCGCCGCAACTCCAGAAGAAGTACGCAGTGTTTTCGGTCGCCGCAGAGCCCGCATTATCGGACGGCGCTTCCGGCTGGTACATCTTCGAGCTGCCGGCGAATTAATCGAGATAAGCACATTTCGTCGTCCGCCAGATAACTCTACCCGTACCCAAAAACGCCTTGTGACAACTCCGCAAAATATGATTTTTCGCGATAATGATTTCGGCACCTCATCAGAAGATGCCTGGCGGCGCGATTTCTCCGTTAACGCACTATTTTACAATCCGGTAAACAACGATCTGATTGATTTTACCGGCTACGGAATTGAGGACATGCACAACGGCATTGTCAGGGCTATTGGCGATCCAGCTCTCCGTTTCGAGGAAGACCCGGTTCGCTTGTTGCGTGCCCTCAAGTTGGTGGGGCAATATGAGTTTTCATTGGAAGATAAAACTGCCAAAGCGCTTCGACAAAACCTTGAACTTATTGTCCATGCATCATCCTCACGAATGGCTCTCGAACTTGAAAAAATTCTTAAAAACCCATATTGCCCGGATATTTTCGGAGCGTTTAAACAACACGATTTCCTCAAATATTTCCTGCCATTTTTTGACAATCGCTGGGAAACCCCGCCTATGCGTTACGCCATTGAAATAATGCATGAACGCAAACGAAGAATCCAGCAAAAACTTTATCGTGACAGTATTTCTTTGGCCATGGGCGCATTACTGCTACCATTCATTGAAGGTGAACTGGGACACGGCAACAGCGGCAAACTGTGGGAATATACGGAAGACTCCTGCGTTGGAATCCAGGAGTTATTGCGAGAGGCATTTAAACCGCATAATCTGATTAAACGGCTGCAATTCTCCGCGCAACGCCTCCTTAAAATGCAGCCGCTTTTTCACCTGCAACAACCACCCCGTGAATTAATACACGCTCACGGTTACGCCCATGCCCGGGAACTTATGCTTATTCAAAATGAACTTGTTTGGCATCAAGCAGATGCCGTTTCACGTTGGCCGGAAATTATCCATAAATCACATTATCGACACCCTAAAAAACGCTCCAGGAGACGACGTAAAAATTAAGTGCGATATTGTAGACCAACAACTGCCCCAATACTGTTTAGTCTGAACTTCCAGAATGCCAAAACTGTTTCCCACTTATAATCACTACATCGTTCCCTTGAATCAATACCCATACCAACGCCGCTTATACAATACCGCGGCGGCTTCTCTAACCGGAAAAATTGAAGACGCTCCCGTAACGGATCTGTTCTTTTCGGAGGGTTGTCCTCCGTGGCAACCTGAAAATTAGTGCCAGGTTTAGCCTTAAACCGGCACTGACAGTGTGTCAAATAGGAATCCATAATAATTTTTCATAGTGGACGGTCCCACGCAGGGACCGCAGAGAATCTCGGCATCGGTAGAATTTGTCTTGTTTTGTTAATTTATTTTCTTTCACACCAGTAATCAGGCTTCCGATTCAACTGCATGACTGCAATAATTCGCACACAACCATCGTCCAGAATTTGATAAATGATCCCATAGGGAAAGCGATTTGCAAGACACCGCCTGGAATTCAAAGAGAGCATAGTCCAATCATTGGGAAAAGTTAAAATTCTTTGGATAGCCGAGTAAACTTCTTCTAAAAATTCAGT
>JAGYNC010000123.1 GCA_018400135.1 Victivallaceae bacterium | reverse complement strand
CTGCTCGATGAGCCGACAGTCCAGGCCGGGACACAGCACCGGCTTCTCCGGTGAAAAATATTGCTTTTCCAGCAGATGTTCCATGACGCCGCCGTTGTAGATAATCCAGTACTCGTCCCAGCTTCCCCCTCTTTCAGGATGATACTTATGCCATACTCCGGGAAACAACACGAGAAGGTCTCCCGCCTTCACCCTGACAGCATGTTCCGGCGATGAATAATACACGCCTTCTCCTCGAAGCAGATATACCAGCGCATAATCGTTGAGTATCCTGCCCGGATTAGGCACTTCAGGGCATACGGCATGTTTGGACCCGGTGCCGAGAACATAAAGTCCCCAGTCCATGTCGCGCTTCTCCGGCTGATAATATCTGCTCCCATTAATAATCATTTTGTCCATCCATGTAATCAGTTTTGCCATTTCAATATCAATCAAATGAATTATAATAATTCGCAAATACATATTTTCCAGTTTCATAATGGGTAATCACTTTATTAAAAAAAAGGACTTTTATCATGAGCATGAGCTACCGTGAAAATCTCGTGAGGGCAATGAAAAGAAACCATCCGGAATTCATCCCTTTCGAATTCTCCTTCGTGGCGCCACTGGCCGAGAGACTTAAAAAGGAAACCGGATGCGACAATCTGGAGGAATATTTCAACCGCGAATCCTACCACGCCAGAATGGGCATAAAAAACGTCGCTGCAGCCCCAACGAGAAATCCAAACGATTACCGCCGCTATTTCGCCGCGCTGCCTTATCGGGATGAATTGATAATAAGCGAGTGGGGCAGCGCGAATCGTCCAGGGGATTTCATGCATTTTACACACATGGAAAGTCCATTGAAAAACGCATCCTCGCTGCGGGATATCGAAAAATTCACCGAACCCGATGTGGACGCCCCCTACAGATGGGTCAACGCGCGAAAGCAGGTAGACAAATTACACGCGCAGGGTTATGCGGTAACCGGATTTTCCGGACACACCTTCGAAACCGCCTGGCAGATACGCGGCATGGAAGAATTTCTTGCAGACATGTATCTGAACAAATCCTGGTGCGAATGCCTCAACGCGAGGATCGCCCTCAAGAATCTCGAATGCGTCAAGTATATCGTCGGTGCCGGAGCGGACGTACTGCGCCTCGGCGACGATGTCGGGATGCAGACCGGAATGATGTTCTCTCCAGAACTCTGGCGCGAACTCTACAAGCCTTGGATGAAAAAATACATCGAGACCGCAAAGGGGATAAATCCCGATATCCTGGTATGGTACCACAGCGACGGGAAAATATATGACATTATCCCCGATCTCATCGAAATAGGACTTGATATCTTGAATCCCGTCCAGCCCGAATGCATGGATCCGTTCGAACTCAAAAAAAAATACGGCAACAAGTTGTCTTTCTGGGGAGTGATAGGAACCCAGACAACCATGCCTTTCGCTTCCGCGAAAGAAGTAAAAGACACGGTGAAGAACTACATCAAGGGAATCGGTAAGGACGGCGGACTTTGTCTGGCACCCACTCACGTACTGGAACCGGAGGTTCCTCTGGAAAATATTAATGCGATGATGGATGCGATAGAAGAATATGGCAGGTATTGAGAAGTGCTGAACTGAACGATAAGACGGGCACGGGGATGCCTCGCCGCCGACCTTGGCCGATATAATCGCAGCGGCACGTTGCCGCCACGTTATTCGACATGATAGAAATTATAACCAATGAACTTGCGATAATTGACGCAACTCCCCTCACGTAGAAGTTTCGATAATGATCGCGGCAGGATAGCGTTGCCGCATTGCGGCAGCAATTTTTCTGCGCTTAATCGAATCTTCGCAAAGGGCGAAAAGAGTTGGGCCGCTGCCGCTTATGTCAACGCCGGCAGTACCGGCTCGCAGTAATTCATCCCGGATCATCCGTAACAGGAGAAATTTGCGGTAGAGCGCCGGAGCCAGATCGTTGTGGAGCAGTTTTCCCAGCGATGCAACGTCGCTAGCAGTCAACGCGCGGGTTATAACATCGAGTTGCTCTTTATCCGGACTGCCAATATTTGACGGAATCAGATGACGATACGCCCAGGCGGCGCTGACCGGGAATCCCGGATTGACGAGTACCAGCGGCAATTCCGGTACGACGGCTTCAAGGGGGCGCACGATTTCGCCGATCCCGCTGATAGCAGCTGGTTTTGATTGTAGAAAAAACGGCACATCCGCTCCGCATTGTCGGGCAACATCCAACAGCTCCGTTTCACAAAGAGCGCCGTATTCGGAGTTCAACAGACGCAACACTGTGGCGGCGTCCGAACTGCCGCCGCCAAGTCCGGCGGCAACCGGAATGCGTTTTTCAATAGTTATTTTCCGGTGTATTGATATCTTTGCTTTCGCCGCGTACTTTTTCAATGCCTGGAAGCAGATATTTGCCTTGCCGTCCGGTACCTCCGAATTGCCTGAAGCAACACTGGTGACCTTGGCCAAAGACAGCGTAATCCGGTCCGCCGGTTCCGCGAGTGGAACCACCAACGAACACAGCTCATGATAACCATCGGCACGCCGACCCGTTACCTTCAAAAACAGATTTATTTTCGCCGGCGCCACGGCGCGATGAACACCATTGGCGCCATTGTCCCGACAACCATTTGCTTCATGAACACTCATTCAAATTTCTCGCTGTTTTAAACTATTATTGGGGTTTTCGATTTGGTCTGTATCTTCGATGTAAAAATCCCATACTACTACCAATAAATAATCAAAAGAAAAAACACGGACTCTCGAAAATCACAATTTTCAGCAGAGGCGAACTTTTGTGAAAAACTTCAGTTCACAGACCATAACCTATATACAACAAAAAAACTGAAAAGCAATCCACAACTATACTATCCAGGAAACGTCGATAACTGCAAGCAATCGCTCAGTTAATTCCGATTCGGGAAAGAGTGCAGCATTACCAATTTCGCGCTTTTTTTCTGATTTTTTATTTTCTCGATTTGATGAAGCCCGGTAACAGGCTATTTTAATGGTTCCGCATTGTTACCGGAGAGGTGGCTGAGCGGCTGAAAGCACAGGTTTGCTAAACCTGCGTAGGAGAAATCCTACCGGGGGTTCGAATCCCCCCCTCTCCGCCATCCTTCGCCGCTTTACATAGACTCCAAATCCCTTGCTACGGATGCCAGGCCGAAAATGTCCTACAGCAATAGCTTGTAATGCCTCACTCTTTGGGTGGGGCTGTGTAGTATTGCCCCCGAACCAAAGAAGTCAAAGTTGCATTTTAGTCACGCCAGTATTATTGTTCAATAATGTCAAAGTTATTCCTCAATCTGAAATCGAGACGCCGGAAAATATGTTAATAAACACGTCACAACTTTTTAGTTCAAAACTAAAAGTGAGTATTTGTGCCGGAGTGCTGCTCGCAGTTCTGTCGTTGTCGGCGGACAACGTCGGTGGAAACATTTTTAAAACTACTTATGGTACTTTGATTATGTTTGAAACCGTCAAATCTGAGGATTACGATACTCTGGAATATCTGCGCGCTGCGGATCGAGTGATATGCAAATTACTGCGACGGCCTTCCCAAAAGTTGCAGTGCCGAATTCTGCTTTCGGCGAATTTCAAACAAGACTTCAACGTACTCAAGGTCGGCAGTTGTATCAATATTTATTTGCCTCAAAACTTCAGTCGCAGACCAGATAAACAGAAGCTGGCAGGAGTGTTAATCCGCGCTTTACTGCTGACCCACAGCGGCATCGTTCCGAAAGAACGGCTCAACCGCATTCCCGATTGGTTGGTAACCGGCGTGTATGGAAAACTTGAGTCTAAGCATCAGTCGCAAAGTATTCTCCCTGTCGGCGGCTATCCCGGCCTTGCGGCATTAACGCTGGCAGATGAACTGCCGGTATTCTCCGATTCACTCAATAACGCGCTCACGCCGGACGAAGATGGTTGCGCCTATGAGCTATACCGGGAACTTTGCCATTTTGCTCTGGAGCGAATATATGCGCTCTCTTCAATCACCGACAACGCTATTGCCGATATCGTAATTCTGGCGGCTCAGGAAAAGTATCAGGATGAAGAGATTTTCGCGTCCACTTTCGGACGTTTGATTATTGCTGATTATGATAAACGTCTTCTAAAATTGTATAAGGATATTCCGGATAATCGGGGAAAAATTCAACGGTGGTTTCGGCATCAGGCAAACCACCGCATTATCAATGTATTTTCGCCATTGCCCGGGAAATTGGTTCAAGAACAATTCCAAAAATTCAGAACAATACCCTATCAATTTAGAAATGCTGACAATAAACAAATCGCGAAATGTGATCTGTTGGAATTGCCCCGGTTGTTTAGTCGAGTGGAATCCGGTCGGGTGCTGATTACCGGCAAAAGCAACGAGTTGATGCAATTAATTAATAAAACCCCGATGATTATCGTCTCGCCAATGAGTGAACTCAATACCATACTGCTCCAAATCGGTAATGAACCACCGCCAATTGTTATAAGGCGTCTCGAAAAAGCAGTGGCAGATGTCGAAACCGCCATTAAACGTCAAATAGCTATTGAGTCATTTATGACAGCAAGAGAAGCATCGTCACTGTCGCCGGGACTTCGCTATCGCCGCGAAATTGTGGAAGTGAGACGAACAGAAGATGTCGACTGGCCGTCAATGAAACGGTTTTTGGACGAAGTTGAGAAATCTTATCTTAATGATTAAGTCGCCGTCATTTTATGACCGCTTCAAAACGAAGTAAAAGTGCGGCATAGCAGCACTATATTTTTTTCATGGCGGTATAAACGTGGCTAAAAACAGGGGCCAATAACTTATTATATGGCAAAACCTCAGCACAATCTATACATAAAACTAATCTACATTTTGGCCGCTGCGGCATTGATAGCTGCCTCCGGATTTCAGACGTTGCGTCTGGTGGCACAACGCCTCGCCAGCGATTTCCTCTATCCATACTTGTCTCTGTCAACCGTCGTCGGACGTCAACTTTCCGATAAAACGTTGTTGCTACATTCGAAAACCACGTTGGCGGCTCATTTGCAACAGTCTCGTGAACAGATCGGTCTGTTGGCAGCGCAGGTAGCGACAGCAGCAGAACTTAAAGTGGAAAATGAGCAACTCAGGAGGATGTTGCGGCTTGAGCCGCAATTGGACTACAGTTGTGTTTACGCGGAAATTATTGTTCGCAATCCACTACGTTGGCGAGAATATTTTTCCATTAATCGCGGCTCAGATGCTGGCGTAGTCAGGGGAACGCCTGTATTTAGTCTTTCTCATAACCCGCCGTATCGCTTGATCTTTATCGGAATTGTTCAGGACGTTTCACGCCACACGTGCCAGGTAGTTACCGCACTCAGCCGCGATATTCAACTCTCTGTTTATCTGCCACATTCCAAGACCTACGGATTTATCACCGGCACACGCGATTATGAATCACCACAACGGTTGGTGAATGTGGATTTTCTGCCGGGTGACAAAAATTACGAACCTGGAGAACCAGTTGTTACAACCGGCTTTGAAAAAATGATGCCGCCGGGAATTAGCATTGGGACACTCGCCTCTGTTGATCAGGGCGATTCGGTGTTCAGTCGACAACCCCATATCGGCGGTGCCGTTGCACCGGATCCGGATTTTGCCGGATTGCGTTTTGTAATTATGCTCGTCGAACAATCCAATGAGGGAAACGGAACAAAATAATGGGCGCCATTTTTACTTTTCTGTTGTTGCTGATATTGCTGATTGGTCAGATTATCATTGGCAATTTTGGCTTGTATCTACCGCTGGTACCAATTGGTATTTTTTATGTCGCGATAACCTACGACTGGCCGCGCGGTATCCTTACCGCTGTTGCATGCGGGCTGGTTATTGATACTATTTATGGACGATTCATGCCGTTAACTCCTTTCCTCTACATAGTGATTGTGGGATCGGCAGTATATTTTCGCTCACGATACGATCTGCGCCATATCAACGCCAACATTATACCGGGAGGAATTATTACAATCCCGGGGTTAGCGCCTCTGTGGGTATCGACAGTTGTTGCTCAAGTCGAAATTTTGCCACAACATCTGCTTAATCACATATTGCCGTTAACTCTATTTGCCTCTCTTTTCGGGTGTGCTTTTCTGCCGTTGCTGATTCTGCTGGCAGATCATATCAGTGGTAAACTCGGATTGCCGCGTTACCTTGAGGTTGCTAATTCAACAACACTTGGGATTTCTGCATGAAAAAGTATCAAGATAACTACAAACAGCGGTTACTGATACTTGGGCTGGTGTTGTTTGCCGGCTACAGCATAATTATTGTAAAATTGTGGTTTGAACAAATTCGCAGGGGCCCATCTCATCAAAAATTGATTTCCCGGCAATCTGTCCGTCGTATCCGAATTCCCGCAAAGCGTGGTAAAATTTTTACTTCCGACATGCATATTCTGGCCGATAACGAACCGGAATATAGTGCGTGTTTCTATCTGGCTGAGATGCGTCGCCCGGGCGGCAGAACAAAAACCATTGATTACATCCAACAAGCCATTGCCGACACCGCGATCTCGGTGGACAGAGCAAACACTATTTCGCGGCAGCAAATTATACAACACATGAATTTGCGGCCGGGATTACCATTTACCGTGTTTCGCGACTTAGGGCCACGTGAGATTGCCGGCGTTTTTCAAACAGCAATGCAATACGACGGCATCGCTGTGGTTCCCGACAGCAGGCGAATTTATCCAGCAGAAAATATTGCCGCTCATATCATCGGTTTCACCCGCGACGCAAACCCGCAAAATGCCAGAGATCGAGGTGATTTTTTTTATTATGTTCCCGACCCACAGGGTAAAAGCGGTTTGGAAAAAGCTTTTGACGAATTCAGTATTGAAAACCGGATCCGAGGTCTTCGCGGTGAACCCGGATATCGTCTGGTACAGGTTGATCATCGCGGATTTATCCATAAAACACTGATTGATGATATCCAACCCCTGGACGGTAATAATATTATTCTGACCCTGGATTGGAAATCACAGTTGATCGCCCGGGAACTGCTCGGCAAAAAACGCGGAGCGTTCGTTTTGCTTGACGCTTCGACCGGAGCGGTTTTGGCAATGGCGTCCTCTCCATCTTACGATCTGGGAAAATTCTCGCCTCGACTCAAGCCTGAAGATTATCGCGCACTGTTGAATAATCCCGACAAACCATTGATCAACCGCACGCTTCAAGGACAATATGCGCCCGGCTCCATCATCAAGCCGCTGATCGGACTCACTCTTTCGGCAAGCGGTATGTCGCCCACAGAAGAAATCTATTGCAATGGCGCTTCCACCATAGCCGGTGTCCGCATCCGGTGTGCGTCCTGGCGCCGCGGCGGACACGGGACAATGAACCTGATTAGCGCGTTGAAATATTCGTGCAACGATTATTTTATTGAAAACGGATGTCGTATCGGGCTTGAGCCAATTATCGTGATGCTCGACTCTGCCGGTATCGGACGCGACACCGGAATTGAACTTCCCGAGCAAACCGGATTGCTGCCGTCCAGGAAATATAAACTCAAACATTATGGAACACGTTGGAATGAGTACGACACTGCGCTGTTGTCCATCGGACAAGGA
>JAGYNC010000122.1 GCA_018400135.1 Victivallaceae bacterium | reverse complement strand
CTTCATAGGTCGGCCTCCTTTTTTGCACCTTGAGTGCGGTTAATGTTGAAAGTGATAATATATCACATTTCATAATATATCACATTTCGTCTAAGGAGGCTGACCTTCTCATACTATCTTTGTGTGAGACAACTCCCCATTCTCCTTCTAATCCCCATTAGTGTCGGATTAGTGAAGATTAGTGGTTTATCTCCCCACCTCTCTTCTCCCCATTTGTTAAAATTTAACACAATTCGCAAATTATTTCAAGTCTATTTTGTGGAAGTTTGTTGATTTTATCAAATGAAAAGGCTAAAATCATAATACATAACAAAATTTATTGATAATTTATAACACAACGAGGTATACTCATGGGTAACTACAATCCGGCGAAATATCAGGTGGATTTGACGGTTTATCCGAAAATCGTCTCGGAATCCATTCCCGGACCGAAAAGCAAGGCGCTGCACAAACGCGCCGAAAAGTACATCAAGGGGCTGTCGGGACAAGTTCGTTTGTTTCCGGTGGCATTCGAAAGCGGCTCGGGTTGTCTGCTGCGCGATGCCGACGGCAACGAGTTTATCGATTTTTCCAGCGGGATTTACGTGACCACGCTGGGACATTGTCACCCGAAGATATCCGAGGCGATCGCCCGTTACGCGCGTCAGTTGATGAACGCGCACGATTTCACTTCCGAGATCAAGGTCAGGCTGCTGGAGAAGATGGCGGCGTGTCTGCCGGGCGATTTGAACGGCTTTCAATTGTACGACAGCGGCACGACGGCAGTCGAGGCGGGGTTGCGCACCTGTCGCGCCGCCACCGGCAAAAACGAGTTCATCAGTTGTTTCATGGACTTTCACGGCAAAAGCGGCCATGCGGTAAGTTTGGCTCGCATGAATAAATTCAACGGACCGACCCGCACCTCCGGGTTTTATATGGTGCCGCGTCCGGACACCTATCGTCCGTGGTGGACAAGAAGCGACGGCTCACTGGACACCGAGCGCTATCTCGAATTCTACGACACGTTCATCCGGGAGAGCACCACCGGACAAGTCGCGGCATTTGTTCTCGAACCGATCCAGGGCTGGGGCGGATCGATCATGCCGCCGGACGATTTTTTCCCGAAATTGAAGAAATTTCTCGAAGAACGTGATATCCTATTGTTTGCCGACGAAGTGCTGACCAGCATGGGGCGCACCGGTAAATATCTGTGCATGGAACACTGGAATGTGCTGCCGGACGTGGTAACGCTCGGCAAGGGGTTCGGCAATGGTTTCCCGGTAACCGCAATGGCGGTGCGCGAGCCCTATGCCGATGCGGTGGACAAAATCAGCGCGTCCACCAGTTACGGCGGCAACCCGATGGCCTGCGCCGCCGCGCTGGCCTGTTTCGAGGTAATCGAGGAAGAAGGACTGCTGGAGCACGCCCAACATCTGGAAGAACTGTTCCGCCGCAAAATGGCGGATTGGACCTCTAAATACAAAATCGTCGGCGATTGTCGCGTTAAGGGTTGCCTGATGGGGGTTGAGCTGGTCAAGGACAAAACCACCAAGGAACCTTTCGACGAAGCCGGAAAAATGGTCTATCAGAAGGCATTCAGGAAGGGTCTCGCCTGGATTCCCGCCGGACATATCCTCCGGATGAGTCCGCCCATCATCATGCCCGATGAAGTAGCCATGCGTGGCATGGAAATCATCGAGGAGGCTATCGCCGAAACTGAAAAGGAATTGCTCGGATGAAAACCATAAAATTCGGCGTAATCGGTTGCGGACTGATGGGCAGGGAGTTCGCCAGCGCCTGCGCGCGCTGGTGCCACTTGACGGAGATGAAGGCCAGACCGGAACTTGTCGCCATATGTGATAAGAATCCGCAAATACACGCATGGTACAAAGATAATTTTCCGTCAATAACGCAAATAACTGAAAACTACCAGGAGTTGCTGGCAAACCAGGAAGTGGAAGCAGTATACTGTGCCGTTCCGCACCATCTCCACGAGCAGATTTACTGCGACATTATCAAGGCCGGCAAACATCTGCTCGGGGAAAAACCGTTCGGGATTGACCAGGCCGCCAATGACAAAATAATGAAATGCGTCAAGGAGCACCCGGAGGTTTTTGTCCGTTGCAGTTCGGAATTTCCTTTCCATCCGCCGATGCAACGCTTAGGGAAAATGATAGAAGACAAGTTTTTCGGACAGGTAATCGAAGTCAATTCAGGTTTCCTGCATTCCTCCGATCTGAACCGGAACAAGGCAATCAACTGGAAACGAATAATCGAATTCAACGGGGAATACGGTTGCCTCGGAGATTTGGGCATGCATCCCTGCCATATGCCGTTCCGGGCCGGCTGGTATCCGAAGAATGTCCGGGCGATTCTTTCAAATATCGTCAAGGAGCGTCCAGACGGCAGAGGCGGAATGGCGCCGTGCGAAACCTGGGACAACGGAACCATGCTCTGTGAAACAGAAGACCCGGACACGGGAACGACTTTCCCGATGACGATCAAGACCCAGCGGATTGCTCCCGGCGAAACCGACACCTGGTATTTCGAAGTAAAAGGCATGAAAGGATGCGGCCGCTGGAACAGCAAAAACCCGCGGAAGCTCGAATTTCTTGAATACGACGGCGGCGAACAGACCTGGCAGCGGCTCGATATGGGGGCGCAGGTAGCTTTCCCCGGCATAACGGGGGGAATATTCGAAATCGGCTTCTCCGATACCATCCAGCAGATGTGGGCGGCATTCATTTATGAGTTGACGGAAGGCAAACCGAAGAGTAAATTTGCCTCATGCGTAACGCCTGAAGAAACTGCGCTAAGCCATAAACTCTTTACCGCCGCCCTGAAATCCCACAAAATCGGCACGGTAGAAAAAGTATAGATAAAATGGAATCATATAAAAAATGAGCCTTTATGCTGGCATTCAGACACGATCCGGTCGTACCCGGAGTTGATCATGATTATCTGGAAAAATTAAAGAAACGCATAAGTGAAGCCGGGATAAAGGCCGTCGGTAACGCGGAAGCGGCTGAGATAGCGATTACTTCGACAGAAATCAGCGGAGTTGGACGCAATCGGCATAACCCTTCCGGGCCGCGCGACCCGGAAGCAGGCATTATAATCGTCAGGAACGCGGCAACGAAAGCAATAGAAGCGATATCCCTAATCTACTGCATGCATCCGACCGTGCTTCACGAAGACTCGAAACTTGTTTCCTCGGATTTCCCGGGATATACACGCGAATACTTGAAATCACGTTTTGGAAAGAATATTACTGTACTTTACCATACCGGGCCGGAAGGAAATTTAAGCCCGAGGTATGATGTCAAAGGCCAGACCTTTGCCGAAGCCGAACGTCTGGGGAATCTCCTCGGCAACTATGTGGCAGAAAAGATAGACCTGCTAACCGATGCTAATTTTGAAAGTGGCCCGTTTATCGGTGCCGCGCGTAGAACAATTTCGCCCGTCAGGCGAAAATTGCCGGATACGAAAACGGCGCGGGAAAATCTTGAATTACGCCAATCCGAATTTGCCCGGCTGAAATCTGAAAATGCCGGTCACGGTCCGGTGCGTACCGCTGAATGTTCAGTATTCGGGGCGGAAGAAACACTTTTTCTCGCTCAATGCGCTGAAAATGGTGCTTTGGAAGCAGTGTTGAAAAATTATACGGAAGTTGAAATTAAGGTATTGTGCATCGGCAATACGTACATTGCTACGTTTCCCGGCGAAATGTTTGTCGAATATTCACTGCAGTTGAAGGAAGAAGTGCCGAAAAAAACTTTCGCGATTTGCCTGGCGAACGGCGAAATGCAGGGATATATCGTTACCGAAAACGCGTCCGGCTACGAAGCCGACAACAGTTTGTTTATGCCGGAAACCGGAAAGATAATGGTGAAAACGGCGCTAGAATTAATTTCAGAATATGAGCAACATTAATTTAACAATTGATCTGGGGTCGACGGAATTCAAGGCCGCAGTGTATGCCGGCGAACAGTTGCTTGGTTATGCCGCGTATGGACTTTCTTATTGCCGTGATAAGGCCAAAGCAGAACTCCCGGTAAATTCCGTACTGGAAGCTTTTAGTACCCTCATCGGGCAGTCGATAAAAGCCGCAGGTATCAATGTGAGTAACATAAACGCAATCGGCATAAGCAGTCAGGCGCAGACTTTTGCCCTTACAGACGAAAACGACAGGTTCCTTACGCCGTTTATCTCATGGCTTGATATGCGGGCGACTGAAAGCCATAAAGCCATAGCTCTGAATAACTTCGCGGAACATTCCAGTCTCGCCGCAGTTTCTCCCAACATGCAGATAGCCATATTAAAACATATTCTGGATGAAAATTCGGAATTAGCGGCGGCAGTCAACAAGATAGTACCATTACCCGCATATTTAGTAATGTTATTGACCGGAAAGCTTGTCAGCGATAATAATATCGCCGCTATGAGCGGTCTTTTCTCGTTTAAAGACAATACTTACTGGCGACCGGCTCTGAACCTGCTTGGAATCAGCGAAAATGATCTGCCGGGAATTGTTGAAATCGGCAGCACAGCCGGAAAAGTGAAAGATGACAATCCGTTCGGGATTCCTGCCGGGAAACCGGTTTTTGCATGCGGCAATGACCAGACTGCCGGAGCGTACGGCACCGGGCTGCAAGTCGATGATATTCTGATAACCCTGGGAACTGCTCAGACCGTATATCGCTGCTGCCAAAATATGCCGGAGCCGGGAAGCGTACAGTTTCGCGGGCATTATCCCGGCGGCTTGTATTACGCAATGTTTGCCGGAACCGGCGGCGGTTTGATCTCGAAAGCGATAGAACAAATCCCGGCTTTTAAGGATTTTGACACTTTTGCTGAACTGGCAACTGAGGCAAATGTCAATATCGATACCGGATTTTATCTTGAGAATGATGAAGTCAACTGGTCGAACAAAGATGCCGGTTTGCCGGAAAAAGCACTGTCCATATTCAATTATCTGGCGGATAAAATCAGAATTTTTTTCGAAAAGATTACCAAAAATACGGAAAAGATCAATAAGGTATATGTTAGCGGCGGCGGCATAAGAAATACCGTATGGCTTAAGCTGATTGAATCTAAAATAAATAAAAAACTCATTATTAGAAATACCTCTCCATGTTATGGCATCGCGAAAATGATTCAGGCAAAACAAACTAATTTGTTGCGGTCGAGCCGCAACAACTCAGTGTAGGATTAGTGAAGATTAGTGGTTCCTCTCCTCCCATTTTCCATTCTTCCCTTCACTTCCTTCATGTTCCTCATGGTGAAAATTCCTTCTCCCCTCATTTTTCATTCCCCTCTGTGTTCTTCGTGCCCTGGTGTGAGAATTTTACGACAACGACCACGATGAAATACGCGGTCGTGCGGGAGCACTACCCTCCGCCGCGCTGATGTCGCGGCAAAGATACCGGCCACAGGCCGGTGGAGGGACGGGCTCCTGTCCGTCCGAAAAATAGCGCCATCAGCGTGGAAAAAAACGTCGGCACAATGAAGTGGCGCGGCGTAAGGCTACGCCTGCGACTACTTGGCGGTCGCGCAGGAGCACGACCCTCCGAGGGGGCGACATTACGCGAAATCCGGCTAACCGTCACAATTCCAAAATAGAACTTGAAAATTGTACCAACTTGTGCATTTCTCTGATACTGCCAGTGTTTTGACCTAAATCTTTCCGGATCCGGAAAGTTTTGCAAGTAGCTCTAAAGAAAGCAGTTTAAAATCTTATGTTGTTGCTGCTATAGTTTTTTCCAAATCGCTGATCGCAAGCACGGAAATTTTGTCATCAAGCGGATAAGAGTCTCGTCCCGGACAGACAATATACAGATGTTCCAGACCAATATCAGAAACAGCGCTGCGCATGGATTTGGAAGTTTTCGGTGCATCAGAGTACTTGATTTCAAAACCGTAGCGTTTACCGTGCCTGAACAGCAGTAAGTCAAGTTCCGCTCCCGCATGGGTTGCCCAGAAATAAATATCCCTGCTATCGGTTAGGGCAAAAATCTGCTCTACGACAAAACCCTCCCACGACGCGCCCAGCTTGGGATGTCCCAATATATCATCAAAAGAACTCAAGGATAAGAGCGTATGTAAAATCCCGGAATCCCTGACGTATATTTTAGGCGATTTGACTTGCCGCTTTTTCATATTTTCAAACCACGGCGGCAATTGCCTGACCATATAGGAGCCGGACATAATGTCTAAATAGTTTCTTGCCGCCGCTTCGCTGTTTCCTAAAGAACGGGCAAACTCAGCCGCATTCCAAACCTGTCCGTGATAATGCGCTACCATGGTCCAGAAGCGACGCAGGGTTTCCGCAGGAATATTTATACCGAGTTGCGGGATGTCTCTTTCCAGAAACGTCCTGATAAAATAGTTACGCCAGGCAAAACTTGCTTCTGTGTCTTTCGCCAGGTATGATCGCGGGAAGCCGCCTCGTTCCCATAATTTTTCGCTATGTTTTTCCCCGATTTCTTCAATATTGAACCCGGACAGGTCAACGAAAGAAATCCTTCCGGCTAAAGATTCCGATGCTTTTTTCATTAAATGCGGAGACGCGCTTCCAAGAAGCAAAACTTTCATGGTATTTTCAGGACTATCAACCAGTACCCTGATAGTTTCAAACAATTCCGGTTGCTTTTGAACCTCGTCAATAATCACAAAGCCCTGCTCCCTTTCAAGGGTCAACATCGGGTTTTGCAACCGGTTAACGTCTCGCGGATTTTCCAAATCAAAAAAAGTCCCGGATAAAGTTTTGTTTAACTCCTTGCTTAAAGTGGTTTTTCCGCACTGTCTCGGCCCAAGCAATGCAGTTACCGGAGTTCGCGACAAGGCCTTTTTGAGTTCTTCCAATATTTTTTGTCTGGCTATTAGCTTCATTGAATTATCCTTGAAAATCATATAGCTAAATTAAGATATTCAATGATAATAGCAGATGTTTTGAAAAAATCAAGTCATAATTAGTGCCTGAACGAAAAAGGCCTTTTTCGTCGGCACTAATTAAAAGTGCGCCATTCTGGCGCACCATTTTTTTTGTTTTTTTTGCAAAAAACACTGTCGCGCGATGCAATACGACCGAATCAGACGAATTTCGCGAAATTCCGGACACAATTCGCCTGTCGTCCCTATAACATGCTTTGTCACCTCTCCGATATTCTGGCGGACGCGCTTCGCTTGTCCGCCAGAATTAGTGGCTAAAACTCTCCCCGTTCCCTACAATTCCTACATGTCCTATATGGTTAACCTCTCCTTCGCTTCACTTTCTTCATGTCCTTCATGGTGTAAAAATCCCCTTTCCCCCCATTCTTCATTCCCCTCTCCCATCCACCTCATCCAGTTATCCTGTCCAAAACTCTTCCCTTGGTGCGAGACAACTCTCCTTCCCCCCATTAGTGTTCATTAGTGTCGATTAGTGGTTACTCTCCCCATCCCAATCCCATTTTTCATTCCGCTCCCCCATCCGCCTCATCCAGTTATCCTGTCCAAAACTCTTCCCTTGGTGTGAGCAACTCCCCCTTCCTCCCATTAGTGTTCATTAGTGTCGATTAGTGGTTACTCTCCCCATCCCAATCCCATTTTTCATTCCCCTTGAATATCCAATATCGAGCAAAGAATGTCCAATGATAAAGTGTGGGAGTCGGGAATCGATTTCATTGGATACTGGAAGGTCCTTGTTGGATGTTGAGTGTTGAAAATCCATCCGGTGGAGGGACGGGCTCCGTGCCGTCCTAAAGCGCGCACACGGTACAATCAAGGATTACTATCCGGCTGACGGAATATTCTCAAGAT
>JAGYNC010000121.1 GCA_018400135.1 Victivallaceae bacterium | reverse complement strand
ATATCAAAGGTTTTCGAGCCTCCGGTGCGGAGGTGGTAGCCGTGGCTAATCAGAACCGGCAATGCGGCAATAATCTGCTGCCATAAAGGCAAATTTCCATGTCTGACTTCAGCAAGCTTGGCTTGCACTGTGTGCCACTAAAACTCCGTCCATGGCGCGAGCAGGGTATCTGTCGCTGCTTGATAAAACCGGATACGTTCGGCTTCATCCGGACAATTCAACAATGATCCTGATTTTTCCTCTTCCGGTTGTGGTTGTAATATTTGATTCATGAATTTTCCCTTGGAGAACTTAACCGGCTTCGCCGGAACTTTTTTAGACAGGATTAACAAGATTTTATTTTATCCTGTATTATCCGGTATATCCGCCCAAAGAGTGAGGCATTATTTTTCCCGAACACGGTTTACCTGAAGGCAACAATTGAAACAAAATTAAAACACTGAAACCAGACCTCGCAATGTTTAAAACCGACTCTGTGCAATCGTTCTTTGTGTGTTTCCAGTGTTTCCGGGATCAGTACCTTTTCCAGGGCATTGCGTTTTTGTTTTATTTCCATTTCAGAATAGCCGTTGCACGTTTTCCACGCGTGATAAGTATCAATAAACAGTGAATTATTAATATGATCATCAAAGCTGATTTTTTCCGAAAGAATCAGCGCGGCACCGGGGGACATGCTCAGATAGATGCGTTTCAACAACGGTTCCCGATCTGCCGGGGGCAGAAATTGCAGCGTAAAGTTAATCAGAGTCAAAGCGTTGTGCTGATATTCGACATCACGAATATCTGCCTCCAGCACTCGAATCAACGGTAGCGGGGGCGCATCGGCAACAATTTTACGGCAACGATCGATCATCGCCGGCGAATTGTCGACAGCAATAATTTGACAATCCTGATAGTTGATGTGGCGTTGCATGGAGAATGCACCGTCGCCCAGAGAACATCCCAAATCGTAGCAGTTACAACCCGGGCGGGCGAAGCGCCCGGCAAAAAGTCCGCTCATGGTTATTACGTGTTCATAACCGGGGACTGAACGCCGAATCATATCGGAAAAAACCGCTGCCACCTCGTCGTCGAATTTGAAATCCCCGGTTCCGGTCGACGGACGGGAAAAGATTGTGTCTCGCTTATTCATACAAATTTACCGCATTACATGGCCTTACAAAATCGGAGCCAACAGGGCACAGAGATTCTCAATCAGTTGAAGCGAAAGTTTTTTGTCGGCAATATGTTCCAACATAATCTCTTTCGACCCCGCCAGCTCGGAACGGAATTGGCGGTGCATAACCTCAATAAATTCACTCTTTTCTGTGCAGAAATCAAGTTCGTAATTCAATTTAAAACTCCTGACATCACAATTACTTGACCCCATAAAACACCATTGTTCATCCACCAACATGGCTTTGACATGGGAAAAAACACCGCGTTTCTCATACACTCTGACTCCCTGAGACAACAGAGTTCGATAAAGGCTCTGTGTTGCCAGCGACACCAGAACATGATTGTTATTTTTAGGCACAATAATTTTAACATCCACGCCACGGGCAGCGGCCATTCCCAGCGATTTGACAAATGCCGGTTCGGGCACAAAATAGGGGGTGATAATAGAAAGCGATTTCTGTGCCAGAGCAGTAGCCGCAAAAAACACATTCTGTGAACCCGGACGAACCCCCGGCCCACCGTCAACCACTCTGACCACCGCATCCCCCCGATTTTCCGGTGGCGGGAAATCCTCAAGCAGGGTAACATCAAAAATGTCTCGACGCGTGGCGTAAACCCAATCTTTCAGAAATGAAAAGTGCAGCGCCGCCACTGCGGGGCCGGTAATCCGCACATGCAAATCGTGGATATATTTTCGACGCGGCACTTTTTTAAACCGGGCATTCTCCTGTGCGATGTTGATCCCCCCGACAAATGCCGTTTTTCCGTCTATCACCAACAGCTTCCGGTGATTGCGCAATTGAATACGCCATGGGGCAAAAATACTCAGGGGCGAAAACGCATGAATTTTTAATTTGGCAATGCGTTTACGTGCGTACCAATGGAAGAAATGAGAAAAATATGCTCTGCAACTGCCGAAACTATCATAAAGAACCTTAACGTCAACTCCTTGTTGCGCTTTGGCAACAAGAGCATCAAAGATTTCTTTGCCGACAGGATCATTCATGATGATAAAAGATTGTAAACGAATACTCTGTTTGGCCCCGGTAATGTCTTCCAGCATGCGAGGATAAGCCATAACTCCATCTTTCAGTAGTTCCAGATGATTGCCAGTAAGCGCCACGCAGCCCGGCAGCAACCGATCAAGTGTGCGATTCAGCTGACTGCCAACAACCTCGCCGGTGGGCTGGAACTCCTTGAAACACTCAAGATAGTTGTCAACACTGGGGCCAAGGTACTTCTCTTTGCTTTGCTCAACCTTTTCACGTATCGCCTGAACATTTAAACTTACGGTCTTTATCCGATTAATCCCGAACAACAGGTAGCAACAAATGCCGAACACCGGTAACAATGTCACCAGTACCAACCAGAGAAGCGCGCTGGGAGGTTCCTCGTGTTTGGTGAGGAGGATATGAGCACAGGCGGCAAGTTGGGCCACCAGGTAACAGGCATAAACAATCATCCAGACAAGTTCAGAATTAAAGATCATTGTATTGTAATCCAACGCATTAAAATTTGGGGGACTTACCCGCAACTTCAAATTTAAAATCAAAACTATACTCTATAACAAATGGATTTGCAATAGTGGGCGCAGGCGCCTAAATGTAATTCAGGTATTCTTAAATCGCCCATGTGTGTCATAAACATTTATATTACCATGCCCGACGAACAGCGTTATTATAAAGAACAAGTCTGCTAAATACAATTCCATAACCCGTAATCCCTCACTTTTTATTGGGATATTTTTGTAAACAGAATTGAAAAAAAAGCTACCAACACTATATTCCACGTTTTGAACTTTCTTGCGGAAGATGTAGGTTTATAATGCCGCTACGGCTCCCGACACAAGTTCTTAAGGCACGAGAAAACAAAACAGGGAAATCTTAATGTCGAAACATAAATTAAATAATAAACTGACGATGACCAGCGAGAATACTGCTCCTTGTCAGCAGAAATTCAATTTCACGGCAACCAAAGACATCATGAAAAAAGAAACCGGCAAGGTTGTCAGGGAAATATCCAACCAAGTGGTTATACCCGGATTCCGCAAAGGCAAAGCACCTGTCGGGATGATTCAGTCTCGTTTCCGGGAAAATGTTGTTGATCAATTGAAACGCCAACTTTACAACATGGCTTTCCATCAAATCGCCGAAGATAAAACGCTGGATATTGTTTCATATGGAATGCCTTCAGAGGAACAACCAATGGAGCTAAAGGAAGAATATCGGTTTTCGCTAAGTTTCGAGTTGGCTCCTCAATTTGATTTACCCGAATACAAAGGGATAAAAGTAACTCTGCCACCAATAGAAATTTCTGAAGATAAAATCAATGAGCGGTTGGATTATTACCGCAATATGTATGCCACATACGTAAATATTGATATTCCCGCGGAAAAAGGGGATTTACTTAAAGTATCCTATACTTCAGATTTTGACTTGCCCGATGAGGCTTCAGCGGCATTAAAACGTCAAGTGGAAGCCGATGACAACTGGCTATGGTTGAACGATCCGGAGCTCATCCCCGGTGCAATTGAGGCACTGGTCGGTGCTGAAAAAGATAAAGATTATTCCTTTAAAGCCGTCTATCCGGAAGATTGGCGGGATTCTGCTCTGGCAGGTAAGACCATTACTTATCAGCTCAAGGTAAAAGAAGTTCAGCAACGTAAACCACTAGCCGACGATGAACTTAAAGAAAAGATGCAACTTGAATCTATTGATCAGTTGGCAGCCAATATCCGCGAGGAAATGGAACGCGAAGCTGAAAGAAAGCGCAGCTCCGACATTGGTGATGAAGTCTTTGCCGCCATCGATAAAGAAATCGGTGAATTCGAATTGCCACCGGTTGTCCTGCGTAATGAAACCGATAAAGAACTCAAAAAAATTGCCAGGGACAAAGTAAAAACAGAGGAAGATGCCGAAGTTTTCAAGAAAGAAATAGATGAACATCGACGCGCGGCTGAACCTGTGGCAAAACAAGAATTACGCAAGATGTTCATTTGCCGCAAAATTGCCGAACAGGAAAAAATAACGGTCGAGCAGCACGAAATTAGTGGTCAACTTAAAGACATGAGCCGCTATTATGGTTACAAAGAAAAAGAATTGCTCGCAATGATGGAAAAGAATGGCGCGATGGAAGATATGCATATGGACATGTTAAAGTCAAAGGTTTTCGCGTTTCTAATTGATCATGCTGATACCGGCAATTCGAAACCAAATGATACTGAAGCACAAACCTCCGGTTAAAATATTAAGGTATTTCTCATTATGAAAAATTCAGTTCTCGTTCCAATGGTAGTCGAACAAACCGGACACGGTGAACGCGGTTACGATATCTATTCTCGCTTGTTGAAAGATCGAATCGTCCTCCTCGGAACTCCAGTGGACGACGCAGTGGCCAATCTGATTGTTGCCCAGTTACTCTTTCTTCAATCGGAAGATCCCAAAAAAGATATTGACTTATACGTTAACAGCCCCGGCGGCTCTATTACCGCTGGTTTGGCCATATACGACACCATGCAGGTACTCTCATGCGATATAAAAACTTACTGTGTTGGTCAGGCCGCCAGCATGGGGGCGGTACTGCTTTGCGCCGGCACCAAAGGCAAACGTTTCGCTTTACCCAATGCCAGAATTATGATTCATCAACCATGGGGTGGAGCAGAGGGTACCGCTGCCGATATCAATATTCAAGCTCAGGAAATTTTGCGATTGCGTGCCATGCTCAATAAAATTATCGCAACCCATACTGGTCAGACGCTGAAAAAAGTGGAGAGAGATACTGAACGCGACTATTTCATGTCTGCCGAAGAAACTCTTAAATATGGAATCGTCGATAATGTTCTTGAAGCAAGTGACAAATAATCAATCAAACCTATAATATTTTTATGAGTGAAAAAAAACAGGGACAAAATAGTCGTTCATTCTGTTCATTTTGTGGCCGACGTGGTGGCGCACCCGGAGTTGGGGCATTAATCGCCAGCCCACTCGGGGCATCCATCTGTCGTAATTGCGCCAGTTACTGTAATGAACTCTATGTCAAAGACAACAAAAAAAACAGCAAAGAAACCAATCTTGTCGATTCGCTGGTAGTGCCCAAACCGGCAAAGATTAAAGAAGAACTTGATAAGTCCGTTATCGGTCAGGAGCGTGCAAAAAAAGTAATTGCTGTGGCTGTTCACAACCACTACAAACGGTTGCAAACACAAAACATAAAATACCAGCACCCGGGAAATACCAAACAGAAAAATGTCTTCGCCGATGTAGAAATCGAAAAAAGCAATGTTATGCTTATCGGCCCGACCGGATCCGGCAAGACCCTGCTGGCCAGAACCATGGCCGGACTGCTTGATGTGCCATTTTGTATCTGCGACGCGACTACAGTTACCGAAGCTGGTTACGTGGGCGAAGATGTGGAAAATATTGTCCTGCGACTGGTACAAGCCGCTAATTACAATATCGCGAAAGCTCAAATCGGCATCATTTACATTGACGAGATTGACAAGATTGCCAGAAAAACTGAAAATGTTTCCATAACCCGTGACGTTTCTGGCGAGGGAGTCCAACAGGCCTTACTAAAAATTATCGAAGGCACCGTTGCCAATGTCCCTCCCAAAGGCGGACGCAAACATCCTCAGCAAGAATATCTCCAAGTTGACACCAGCAACATCCTGTTCATTTGTGGAGGCGCTTTTGTTGGCCTGGACAAAATAGTCCAACGTCGGGTTGGCAAGCAAATATTGGGATTTTCCAGGCATACAGAAAAACAACAAACGAATCAAAAGTTGTCACCTGATGATTCAGAGCTAAAATACGAGCCTGAAGACCTTATTCATTTCGGCTTGATCCCTGAATTTATCGGTCGACTGCCAGTTGTTGCTTCACTTCTGCCACTGAAAAAAGAAGAGCTCATCCGCATTCTGACCGAACCCAAAAATGCTCTGGTTAATCAATACCGAAAACTGTTGGCCATGGAAGGTGTTAATCTGGAGTTTACTCGAGATTCACTTGAAGCATTGGCAAGTGAGGCGGAAATCAAGGGAACCGGTGCAAGAGGGCTGCGTTCCATTCTCGAAGAACTCATGCTGGAAATGATGTATTCAGTGCCCTCTACTGACGGTATTGCTGAGTGTACTATCGATGCCGATGTGGTCAAAGGCGAAAAACAACCGGATTTGAAGAAAAAAACAACCAGGCGCCGCAAATAATTAATTAGTGCCGACGAAAAAGTCCTTTTTCGTTCAGGCACTAATTAATATCGGTTGTTTATGTTATACTCTATAAGGTTGAAAAAGTTCAGTTTGAATTTTGAGGAGAAATATTATGAGGGCGAAGAAATTTTCTTTGAATGATAAGCTGCCCGGATTCCCTCCCGAAGAAGGATCCCTTGACGTAGCGAGTTATACTTCCGGCAGCGACCTGGAAGAGGATATAGCAGATGTTGCTGACACACGGGTTATCTCATTGCTTGATGACGAAGAAACACCTCCGGTTATTACAACTAGCGATGCAATAAACGAACTCACGGTAAAGCCTAAAAGCAAATATCGTTTTATTCGCAGTATCGGGTTTGGTGGAATGAAAGCAGTATTGCAGGTCAGAGACAAGGATACCGCCCGTAATGTTGCCATGGCAATAATCCCGGATCATCATGATCGCTCCGGTATTGATATTAATCGTTTCATCCGAGAATCGAGAATTACCGCACAGTTGGAACACCCAAACATCGTGCCGATTCACGATATCGGCATAGACGCGTCCGGTTCTCCTTATTTCACCATGAAATTTTTGCGCGGAAAAAGTCTCGCATTAATTATCAAGAAACTACGCCAGGGCGACCCTGACACACTGGAGCATTACGACCTTTCGCTGCTGCTAAGAATTTTCGTCAGAGTATGTAATGCCGTAGCATTCGCACACTCCAAGCAAATTATTCATCTTGACCTGAAACCTGAAAACATTCACATTGGCGATTTCGGTGAAGTACTGGTGTTGGATTGGGGACTGGCAAAATACATCGGTGAACCTCAGGAACCTGAACCTGTCGCCACCAAACACAAATCAACAGCTGCAAAAGACTCATCCGAAGAACCACTGACTCTTGACGGAGTCGCCAAAGGCACACCCGGCTATATGGCGCCGGAACAAGCCGCCGGACAAAATCAAGACAAAGACCAACGAACCGATATTTATGCACTGGGATGTATCCTTTATGCCATTCTTACTTTTGAGAGTCCGCTTTCCGGTAAGGATGTTGAAAGAGTCCTGGTAGATACGATTCGCGGTAACTTTCAAACACCTCGCGAAATACGTAACCCCCACCGTTACATTCCCGCAGCGCTTGAAGCGATCTGCCTCAAAGCTATGGAACGTTGCCAGGAAGATCGCTATCAAAGCGTCAGCGAAATGCGCAATGATTTGTTTTTTTTCATGTCGGGACACGCTACCAGCGCCGAAAATGCCGGTTCATTTAAGAAAACATTTCTGTTTATCAACCGAAACTGGTTGGCCATGCTGTTTACTATCACCTTCTTGCTGCTTCTTGCTATTGTCGCCGCCCTCATTTTCTCTTACGTCAATCAAATCATCATAATTAATGCCTGGCCGAAAATAAGCCAAGTCGTTTGTCGGTAATTGTTTAGC